>NVSP01000183.1 GCA_002732755.1 Phycisphaera sp. | reverse complement strand
ACCCCGAGAGCAAGCCGCAACAGGGATTGACTAGCATGACCACTAGGCCAAGTGTATTCGACCCCACCCCGAGAGCAAGCCGCAACCATAAGCGAGAGCGGCAACCTCACGCCGATAGTGTATTCGACCCCACCCCGAGAGCAAGCCGCAACTGCATAGGGTAGACATTCCGACGGGCGGTTAGTGTATTCGACCCCACCCCGAGAGCAAGCCGCAACTGGCCCATGCGTTGATGATGCACTCGATGGAGTGTATTCGACCCCACCCCGAGAGCAAGCCGCAACAGTGTGCGGCCCGTGTGTAGAGGGTGGGTCGCAGAATTGTGGTCGTATTATAGCTGATTTCTGGCACTGAAAGCCACACCAGCTCAGAGAGTTCCTCTATGCTGCTTCCATGAGCACCGCAAACCCACCCAAAGAGATCCCGTTCACGGCTAGGCGACACACCGTTGGTGGGATAGCTATTCACTACAACTGTCCCCAGTGCCAAGCTGCGCTGAAGTCTCCGGTTGAAGAAGCTGGCAAAGATGAGACGTGTCCGGCGTGCATGTATACATTCGTGGTCCCGGGCGTGGAGGCCAAGAAAGAGAACCGCATCCGTGAGGCGAAAGCGAGGGAAACGAAAGAGGCCAACGCATCAAGCAAGGAGGCGCTCGGCGAGTTTGTCGCCAAGGGGAAGGCGGCGGAGAAGGTCGTCCGGGCCGAGCACAAAGAGGTCAAACGCGAAGGCAAACGACGCAAGAAGAAGGTCAAGGGGTGGGAGAAGCCGTTCACATCGGGCCTTAGTTTTTGGAGTATGGTTTCGGTATTCGTTGGTATTTTGGTTCTGGTTGTCGCCATTCTTATGAGTTTTTTATCCGTGCTTCTAGTAGGTGCGTCTCTGCAAATCAGCCTCACTGTTTTTGGTTGCTGTCTTCTCATCAACGGGGTCATCATGAGTTGTGCTTCGGCTATAGGACTTGAGATCAACAGGTGGGGCAGCATGTACGCCGTGCGCGACCATGACCGGGACAACGACTAAGTAAGCACCGCGCCAAATCCACCTTCTAGTTTGTTGTTCATGTCGTTCAGTAAACCATTTGTGGTCTCCAATTGCGGATCTTTGACCTGTTGCACAGACTTCGCAACGCTGGCCGTTGAATTGAGCGCCACGTTCTCCAGCGTGACGCTGCGGAACTGTCCCGCGTCTTGCTCCGAGAAGCCGCCCGTCTGTGTGTTTTTGTCCTGGAACTCCTTGAACAGCAGCTCCGATGCAGACTGGAACCGCTCGGCGTCGATTGCCGTGCTCTGGAGCATCTTTCGCAGCACGTCAAGCTGCTCGGTGTACTTCTGGAACGGCGACTTGTTGCGTTCCTCGATGCCGGCGAGCAGGCGTTCCATCTTCTGAAACTCAGTGTTGACCTTAGCGAAGTGTATTCGACCCCACCCCGAGAGCAAGCCGCAACCGACTCCAGGTCGCCAGATTTGAACCGCGCGATGGTCTTGCCATGCGGCGTCGCCGGTGAGCGTGTGCCGAAATAGCCCCGCCTGGATTCGAACCAGGGACCGAGCGATTATGAGTCGCCAGCTCTAGACCGCTGAGCTACGGGGCCGATTGGAATCGAGTATAGGGCGGGCAATTGCGCGTGCATTCCGGGTACACATGGAGCGGTTGACGGCTACTTGATGAACAGCATGTCTTGATAGCTGGGCAGCGGCCAGAGTTTGCTTGGTGTTTTGTTTTCAAGAAGGTCGCCGAGTTCTCTGACATCTGCCATCGTGCCGCGGAGCGTGTCGCGGATGTACTCGCCGGCTTTGTAGTCGTCGTTAGGGATGCTGTCGAGGTGTTCTTCGAGCGTTGCAGATGCTGTGCGGAAACGGTCGGCGAGATCCGCGTACTGGGTGAACTCATCGCGCAGGCCCAGACACTCGGAGCCTATGCCCTCGGTCGCTGCTGCGGTCTCGGCGAGGTTTCTTTGGTGCTCGTACGCGGTTGGCAGGATCTGCTGGCGAGCGATCTGGAGCATCGTCGTTGCTTCGATACGAAGCTGCATGACATACTTCTGCATGTAGCTGTTGGCCCGGCTGAATACTTCCGGATTCGTCAGGACTCCAAAGCGCGAAAAGAGATCCAGATTCTTCTGCTCTTTAAGAACCGGGATGGCATCGGAACTGTTTTTGATATTTGGTAGTCCCCGGCGGGCAGCTTCTTCTTGCCATTCTTGGCTGTACCCGTCGCCGTTGAAGATGATAGCTTTGTGTTTGCTGACAATTTCTTTGAGCACCTTGAGGACAGCTTTGTCTCGGGCTTCATCGGATCGGTCGCTGGTGATATTTGCTTCGATTTCGGTGAGGATGTCATCGAGTGATTCGCAGACGATCGTGTTCATCACGGTCAGCGGCCAAGCGGCGGTCATGGTCGAGCCGACGGCGCGGTACTCGAACTTGTTTCCGGTGAACGCGAACGGCGAGGTGCGGTTGCGGTCGCCGGAGTCTCTTGGGAGATTTGGAAGTTGTGAGGCACCAAGATCGAGCGTGCCGCCGCGGAGTGTTCTGGTCATCACGCCTGCCTCGACCTGATCGAGTACATCGGTGAGCATGTCGCCGAGGAAGATGGAGATGATCGCGGGGGGTGCTTCGTGAGCGCCGAGGCGGTGGTCGTTGCCCGCGGAGGCGATGGAGGAACGCAAGAGGTCGCCGTGGAGATGGACCGCGCGGACGACGGCGCAGAGGAAGACGAGGAACTGGAGGTTGGTGTGCGWGTCGAGTTGAGGATCGAGCAGGTTGACTCCTGTGTTTGTTGAGAGCGACCAGTTGGTATGTTTGCCGGACCCGTTGAYTCCCGCGAATGGTTTTTCGTGGTAGATCGCGTGGAGGCCGTGGCGCTCGGCTGTTCGTTTGAGGATCTCCATGAGCACCATCTGGTGGTCGCTTGCGATGTTGGCGTGCTCAAAGAG
Source organism: Phycisphaera sp. (assembly GCA_002732755.1). Taxonomy (GTDB): domain Bacteria; phylum Planctomycetota; class Phycisphaerae; order Phycisphaerales; family UBA1924. Next base: position 2,855 of record NVSP01000183.1, on the reverse strand, counting down.
CGGGGCGATCTCGTACTGCGCGGGTGCGACCTCGTTGTGCCGGGTCTGCACGGGCACACCGACGCGGTAGAGTTCCTGTTCTGAGTCCGCCATGAAAGCAAGTATTCGTGGCGGCACAGCGCCGAAGTAGTGGTCAGAAAGTYCTTGCCCCTTGGCGGGCTTTGATCCGAAGAGTGTTCGGCCGCACAGCATGAGGTCTGGCCGTTTGCTGACAAACTTCTTGTCGATCAGGAAGTATTCTTGTTCGCATCCCATTGTGCTATATACATTGTGAACGCCCTCGTCCTTGCCGAAAAGACTAAGAACGCGGAGCGACTGCTTTGAGATGGCATCCATCGATCGGAGCAGGGGTGTCTTTTTATCCAGCGCTTCACCGGTCCACGATACAAAGGCAGTGGGGATGCACAGGGTCGCCGAGTTCTCGCCGCGCATGATGAACGCTGGGCTTGTCGCGTCCCACGCGGTGTAGCCCCGAGCCTCGAATGTTTGGCGCAGGCCGCCCGAGGGAAAGCTCGACGCGTCGGATTCGCCCTGCATGAGCGAGCTGGGGGAGAGGTAGGGGATCAAGCCCTTGTCGGGGTCGAGTTGGTAGAGCGAGTCGTGCTTCTCGGCTGTGGTGCCGGTGAGCGGATGAAACCAGTGGGTGTAGTGGGTGGCACCTTTTTCAACCGCCCACTGTCTCATTGCCTTTGCAACCGATTTGGCGAGCGCCTTGTCTGACATTGGTTCGCCGCGGTCGATGGTCATGAGCAGCGATTCGTACTGGTCAGCCGGGATTCGTTTCTTCATTTCTTTGAGGCCGAAGCAATCGATTCCGAAGATCTCGTCAATCGGTGGACTTTCAGCGAGCACAGCGGCTTGGTACGCGTGGGGCCGGCTTGGGGTATCGTGCGCGTTTCTCCAAGTCGATTCGGTACTCATGGTGGCTCCGGACATGAGGTGCTCTCTCGTGTGTACAGCGTTCATGGATTGCAGCAGCGCATTGTCACACTGCCAAGCCGGTTGACAAGTCATACGGGGAACCACTTTGGCATATTAGTGGCGTTTGTGCGTATGCAGTGGCGAATACGGCCCAGATCCTAACGAATGCCCTGCTTGAGCGTGAAGACGAAGGCCGCCGCCGCCTCGATTGGGTTTTGCCCTGCTTTGATCGCGGCGGTGATCTTGGAGACCAATGCGCTCCCGACGATCGCTGCATCTGCTGACTGCGTGACCGCTCGCACATGCTCAGCGGTCGATATGCCGAACCCGACGGCGAGGGGCAGGTCCGTGATGGTCCGCAGTTCTTGGATCCGGCTGCTAATCTCCGGGGCGGCGGTGCCGGTGCCTGTGATCCCTGCACGCGCCAGGACATAGACAAACCCGCTGCAAGCAGCCGCGATCTTGCGGGCCCGGTCGATCGGCGWGGTAGGGGCGATGAGCAGGCTGACAGAAAGCCCGTGCCGGGCGCAGGCCTGGGTGTAGTCGGCGGAGTCTTCGAGCGAGATATCCGGGAAGATGCAGCCGTCGAAGCCAGCTAGCTTTGCGCGCTTTGCAAAGCTGTCCGGGCCGCCCATCCTGTGGACGAGCGATACCGAGATCATCGCGACCAAGCCCGCATCAACATCATCTCTGCACGCAGCAACTTCGCTTAGGATTGCATCTGGATCGGTCCCGGCTTGGAGCGACTGGTGCATGGCGGCTGCGATCACCGGGCCGTCGGCGACCGGGTCTGAGAACGGGAACCCGACTTCGATGATGTCGGCGCCCGCAGCATCAACAGCGCGGAGGATGTTGCCTAGCGGATGCGAAACGGGGTAGCCGCCGACCACGAAGGGCATGAGCGCTTTCTGGTTGTTGGCGCGGAGTTTGGCAAAAATATTCGCGATTCGATTCTCTGATGGCGCGTCTGTCATCCCACGATCTCTGGGAGGGCTTCGAGGCCTTCGGTCAGGATGCGTGGGCCGGATTTGGTGATGAGCACATCGTGTTCGTAGTGGACCGAGAGCGAGCCGTCGGCGGTGAAGACCGGCCATTCTTTGGCTTTTGTTTTGGTGTTTCCTGTGCCGACCGCGATCATTGGTTCGACGGCAAAGAGCATCCCCGGCTCGCAGACAACCCTCGCGTCTGGCCATTCGCCGGGATAGGACGGCGTGGAATTTGAGATGAAGGGTGGGCCGTGGAGTTGTCTGCCATAGCCGTGCCCGCCGAGGCCCTTGGTCAGGTGGAAGCCGAAGTCCTTTTCGACGCAGTTCTGGACAGCCTTTGCCCATTCCAAAAGCTGGTTGCCCGGCCTGAGTTGTTCGATGCCGAGGGTGATGGATTTGGTGCCGGATTCCATGAGCTTCTGCGCGAGTTCGGATCGCTCGCCGATCGCATAGGTCCAGGCGGCGTCGCCGATCCAGCCTTTGTAGCTGACTCCGATGTCGATCGAGAGCAGGTCGCCCGGTGCCAGGGGTTTGGATGTGTAGCCCGCTGTGCCGTGGACGACACACTCGTTGAGGCTCAGGCAGGCGTGCGAGGGGAACGAGGGCGAGCGGGGCATCCGGTAGCCGAGGAAGCAGGATTTGCATCCGAGATCCGCGAGAGTTGTTCCAACGAACCGGTCAACCTGCGCAAGGGTCATGCCCAGCTTGATGTGCTCGGCGAGCCGACGGTGGACCTCGACGACCTTCTGGGCGGCGGCGTAGGCKAGGTCGGTTTCTTGCTCGGTGAGGAGTGGTATGCGTGACACGCGATCATCCTAGAAGCCTTGGTGGGGCGCTGTGGAGTTGGTGGCGTAATTCTTAGAGCAGTTCTACCACGGCTGTAGCGTTTGCAACTCTTGCATTTCGTGCCACTGACCCGTCTTCGGGTCAGTGCTCCCTAGAAAATAC
>NVSP01000182.1 GCA_002732755.1 Phycisphaera sp. | reverse complement strand
CCTGACCGCCCAGTACATCACATTCAGCGGAAACCCCTTGCGGACCGTCTCGATCACCGCGTCTCGCTGCGCGTCTTTGTAGATGAACTCTCGCTGGTACGGTGGCCGAATGTCTAGCTTTGCTTCATATCCCACTACCCCCTGCTCCAGGTTATCCACATACCCATCCGCGAGTTGTTCGACCGTCAGGTCGAGGAGTTGAATCTTCATTTACTTCCTCCGGATCAAAATCCGTCCGTACTTCAGTTTGCCGTTGATGTATGGGCCATCCTTGCCCGTTGACGACGGTATCCCGGCGAGCCCTTTGATGTTTCCAGCAATCAAGCCGACAATCTCAAACTGCTTTGGATTGAACTTGTTTAGAAACGTAATTGGAACGCCCATTACACCAGTGTAATTTTCTGGAATATGTGCCACTCTTGGTACATTAATGGCGTCGTAGTTGTCAAAATCTTCGTATTCATCTTTCCTGTATTTTTCAAACAATGGGATCGATTCGTGGCGCTTCGCGATGTCAAGGTTGGTGAACCAGCATGCATTTCCAAGACTCCGCCAGTTGTTGCCATCTTCATCACGCCAACTGCGCGTCTTACGCATTTCGTAGTGGTCGGGAACGCGAAAAGCAGTTGGCGCTGAGTTTCCCAACCACAATTGATTTGCTTTGATGAAATTAAAAATCTCTCTATACGTGATCGCGTTGTGGTTCCCGATGATAACAAACTGCTTGTTGTATTCCATCAGATGTTCCACATATTTACGATACAATGAGAACGGTGGGTTGGTCACCACTATGTCAGCCTGCTTGAGAAGCTCGACGCACTCGGAGCTGCGGAAATCGCCGTCGCCCTCGAGTTCACGCAGTCCCACATCCTCAGGGGCCGGCACCTTGTCCGGCTCGCCCTCCGGGGGGCCGGTGTATTCGAGGACCAGGCCGTGCTTGTCCTCGTGCTCGCTGAACAGCGTGGCGTCCCGGTTTTGGTAACAAGTGGTGATGAGCTTTTTCAGCCCCAGCTTCTGGAAATTGAAAGTGAAGTAGTGGAAAAAGTTGCTCACCCGCGGATCGTCGCAGTTGCACAGGACGGTCTTCTCCCGGAAGTGCTTCGTGTAGTGCCGCAACTCCTTTTCTATGTCCGGCAACTGCGTATAGAACTCGTCCTGCTTAGTTGCCCGTGCCTTGCCCAGACTCCGGCTCAGCGTTTTCTTCTTTGTAGTCTTCTTCGCCATGCGATTCCCGTTTGTATGTGGTGAATCACAGTATATCCGTGTCTCGGGACAGCGTACACGATATCTTAGGTTGTGCAATGCCTCTGCGCAAAAAAACCCCGGCTTGCGCCGAGGGCTTGTTGGGTTTCAAGTTTGTACTCTGCCTTACGGCCAGATACCCCGGTGATCGTAGATATCACCCAGGTGTTCAACCGCCGCGATGTATGCTGCGGTCCGCATGTCGGTGTCGTACTTCTGTTTGGCGACGATGGTTCGGCGGGCCGCCATGCACATGATGCGGTTGAGTTCACGATCGACCTGATCGACATCCCATGTCACATTCGAGCGGTTCTGGACCCATTCGAAGTATGAAACCGTCACGCCGCCCGCGTTGCAGAGCATGTCGGGGAGGACCTCGATGCCACGGGAAGCGAGCACCGAATCGCCCTCTGGTGTGGTGGGGGCGTTTGCGGCTTCGCACACGACTCGGCAGTGGAGCTGCTTGGCGCGTTCTTCGGTGACCATGCCCTCAAGAGCCGCGGGGATGAAGACATCCACGGGTGTGGACCAGAACTCGTCTTCGGTGATGACATCGCAGCCTTCGCCGCTGTGTCTGGCGTTGCCGCCGGTGCCGGTTTTTTTCTCAAAGCCCGCGATGCCGCCCGTTTGGGCGGAGTGATCGGCGAGCGCGTGGACATCAAGGCCCTCGGCGTTTCGGACCGCGCCGGTGTGGTCCATGACCGCCACGATGTTGGCGCCAAGATCGCTGAGGATTTTGGCCGCCCAAGTGCCGACATTGCCAAAGCCGAGCAGGCTGACACGCATGTCCTCGATCGGGATATCAAGATCGGGCAGCATCTCACGGAGGACATCAACGACGCCCTGCCCGGTTGCTTTTTCGCGCCCGAGGCTGCCACCGATTGCGATGGGCTTGCCCGTGACGACCGCGAACGGGTCCGCTGGGCCGGAGCGACCCGAGAGCGCGACATAGGTGTCGGCGATCCACGCCATGATCTGGGCATTGGTGCCGACATCGGGTGCTGGGATGTCGTAGTCGGGTCCGATGTCGTTTGCGATGGCCGCGGTGAAGCGGCGAGAGACGCGTTCGAGCTCACCGATGCTGAGTTCGCGTGGGTTGCAGTTGATGCCGCCTTTGCCGCCGCCGAAGGGGATACGAACAAGTGCGCACTTCATTGTCATGAGGAACGCGAGGCTCTTGATATCGTCGAGGTGGACATCGGGGTGGAACCGCAGGCCGCCCTTGTATGGGCCGACGGCGTTGTTGTGCTGGACCCGGTAGCCCTTAAAGAGCCTGTGGTGCCCGTCGTCCATGCGGACGGGGAAGTGTACCATGATTTCGTTTTTAGGTTGAGCGAGAATAATCCGCACGCGGTGGCGCAGGTTCACGATCTCGGCAGCCTTGAGCATCGAMGCCACSGTCTGCGTGTAAATGTTGGACATRTCCTTYGGAAGRCCGACCTCRTCAAAGATCGGRTCCCATWCGGTGCCRCYCGCGTYGGCGGTGGATKTATTCATGTCWGTCGCTGTCGTGCTCATCGAAAACACACTCCGTTTKGGGCCAACTCCCGGCCCCGGCGGACTTCTGTGCGGGTCTCTCATGCCCCGCACACTCAAAGATCGGCGTCCTGAACCAGAATCAGACGCCGTGAGCGTAAACGCTAGCCCGCTGGCATTGAAGCCTCAATCATTTGGGGTAGCTTTGTATATAAAACCAGTGAAGGTTTTGGTTGGGCAAACGACGARCATCGGGGAGGTTTCGATAATGATTGTGTATCTGGCGGCTGATCTCATCTGGGCGACGAGGATCAAAGSCACAGCCGAGGCGATCGGTRTCTCGGCTCGRCCTGTSCGGACKCTGGACATGCTCSRRGCSAGGCTCGCMGATTCYGAYRTCGCAGCGATGATCGTGGACCTYGAMTCACCAGARKCKGCTCTCGCTCTSATCSRRCGGCTCAARGGGSMGGMWGCCTCGGATMMGGARCGAGCRATCCGKGTGRTCGCCTTTGGGCCRCAYGTCCACAAGRARYTGYTYGAYGAGGCCCGCCRRGCGGGCGCYGACGATGTYCTGACCCGAGGCTCRTTTGACCACAATCTCCCSGAGATTYTGCTCAATCTGGARTCWCGMAGCCGGTGATYGAGAYRGGGCTTRGAWTGYYGTAATCGCTKGAGAAAGCTTGGCAATTGGCCGATGCGGTGCTASTGTYRAGACCCCGCGTTCGCGATGCGGGCAGGCTTTGGGTGCGTTGCCCTTGGTTTGGATAGAGCTGATANMMCCCTTGCCGCCCCWGWGGGGCCGCGGACCGGGTTCCCCGGANCCGCGAGACAAGCCGACACCGCAMRCYGGCACCCGTTCGCGACGGGCATCGCCGAGACTGGCGGAGGGTCGGGAAAGGATACAGAAAACGAATGGTTGACGAGACGCTGATAGCGTCGCTTGGTTTCGATGAAGCCGAAGCGGATGCAATGCTCAAGAGCGCGYTGGGTGATGAGGACGGGATGGAATCAYTCCTGACTGACCARCTCGAGGACCTCAAGCCCGGCAAGCTGATCAAAGGCAAGATYATCGGCATGGCCGGKGACGATGTYGTGATCGAGGTCGGGCTTAAGAGCGAAGGCCTTGTGAACAAAGAAGAGTTCGGCGACGACGAGGTCCGCGTGGGCGACTCCATCGATGTGCTCCTTGAATCKCTYGAAGATGAGTCSGGYCTGATCCAGCTCTCWAARCGCAAGGCAGATCGTCAGATCGCTTGGCAMCGCATCRYYGACWCCACMRMMGARGRMGATGWSGTCGARGGCACSGTCATGCGSAAGATCAAGGGYGGCTTGCTCGTCGATATCGGCGTGCCCGTCTTCCTCCCCGCAAGCCAGGTCGATATCCGTCGACCGGGCGATGTGGGCGAGTTCATCGGCCGCAAGATCCGTGCTCAGATCCTCAAGATCGATATTGAACGCCGCAACATCGTCATCAGCCGACGCAAGCTGGTTGAAGACGAGCGTGGGGCTGCCAAGAAGCGTCTCCTCGAGAAAATCAGCGAGGGCGACATCGTCAAGGGCATCGTCAAGAACATCGCAGACTTCGGCGCCTTCGTCGACCTCGGCGGCATCGACGGCCTACTCCACATCACCGACATGTCGTGGTCTCGCATCAACCACCCATCCGAGTTGGTCAAGGTCGATCAGGAACTCGAAGTCAAGATCCTCAATATCGATCACGAACGCGAGAAGATCGCGCTGGGTCTCAAGCAGACCGARACCAGCCCCTGGGAAGAGATCGARGCSAAGTWCCCCGTCGGSWSSCGCMTSMSSGGCGAGGTKGTYWMSMTCATGTCCTACGGCGCGTTCATCMRSCTSGRSGAMGGCRTCGAGGGSCTBGTVCAYATCTCCGAGATGTCMTGGACCCGCCGCGTCAACCAYCCGTCCGAGATGSTCGAGCCSGSRCAGGARRTYGAWGTYGTKGTSCTCGAYATCGACAAGRACAAGCARGAGATCAGCCTCGGSATGAAGCAGAYCGAGGTCAACCCGTGGGAGCTKGTCGSWGAGAAGTACCCSNCCGGGMMCSNTCATCGAGGGSGASGTCCGCAACCTGGCSAACTACGGCGCGTTYGTCGAGATCGAGCCGGGMATCGACGGCCTTCTACATGTCTCGGACATGTCGTGGACCAAGAAGGTCACGCATCCAAACGAGTTGCACAAAAAGGGCGACATCGTCAAGGCTGTCGTTCTCGAAGTCGATCAAGAGAAGCAGCGCATCAGCTTGGGTGTCAAGCAACTCAGCGAAGACCCGTGGCTGCACCTCATCCCAGAGCACTACAAGCCGGGCATGGTTGTCCGCGGCGAGGTCACCAAAGTCACCAACTTCGGCGTCTTCGTCGAGCTGGAAGACGACCTCGAAGGCCTCTTGCACATCTCCGAACTCGCTGACCACAAGGTCGAGAACCCTCTCGATATTGTCCAGTCGGGGCAGGAAGTCGATGTCAAGATCCTGCGTGTCGATTCATCGGACCGCAAGATCGGCCTCTCGCTCAAGCGGGCACAGTGGGGCGACACCTCGGCTGCCGGGGGCGACGATGCCGGCGATGGCGGCGGCGACAACCTCGGGGGCGACATCGGACCAACCCGCGGCGGCATGGACGACCACAGCGCTATGGGCACAGACAAGATCCAGTTCTGATCTATTCAGAGGATCAACGCCACTAACATGAAGTATGCTCAACGCCCCGCAAGGATTGCCTTGCGGGGTATTTCTTTATGTGCCGTGAAATGCACGGTATGTTCAGGCCAACGAGAGCATTTTCAGTCTCTCTGTCGCGTGTATGTTGTGCTTTGTCCCCGTGCCACTGACCCGTCTTGGGGTCAGTGCATCCCGCAAAGTACGGCAAAGCGCAAAAGAGCATTGACCTGCGGACAGGTCAATGGCACGGTCGCTCGCTACAGTTTGACAGAAACTGCTCTAGCGATAGGTTGAGCGCATCCCAGACCTCATCGACCGCGATCCGCCGCATCATCGCTTGGCCTGATTCGGCGTGCTTGTGGTCCATCGGGTCGCCCGGCTCGATGTGCTGGATCACTGC
>NVSP01000181.1 GCA_002732755.1 Phycisphaera sp. | reverse complement strand
GTGACCTTGCGGATGTTTGGGTACTGCCCGAAGACTCTGTATGCGTAGCGGAGTTCTTTGACGGCTGCGGTCATGAGCTTGAGTTCGCCCGTGTCGCGACCGTCGGGCAACAGCTTGAGCGCTGCGGTCATGAGGTCCTGCACGAGCCGGTGTTCGTATTTTTTCTTATCAACGCCGGAAACATCTGTAATCATTTGGCTAAGTTTTCTCTGAATATCAGGATCTCGCGCCCGAAGATGCTCGGGCTGCTCCGGCGGGACGGCGCTCTCGTCTTGTTCGACCTCGCTGGCGGGGTCTAGCTCTTGCCGCATGTGTTCATCGTTTGTCATTGTGTCTCCATTGTCTGTTGTTCCGCTTGGTATCGGAAGAGTTGGTTGCTGGTTCTTGTGTCTGCTTTGTTTACCGTTTACGGTTGAGCCGACGCTGCCGGCTTGCCCGTTCGCTGAGGTCGTTGAGCCTTCGCTGGCTCGCGGTTTCCCCGAAACCGAGGACTCGCCCGATGACTCGTCGCGTCTCGGGTAGGGATTCTACGCTGACATTTGGAGCGGCGGCGGTCCCCGTGACCACGATCGTCACGAACTCGTCCCGGATCGTCTCAAGAAGCTGACTCAACAGCGGAATCCGGCGGGTCGCCTTTGATCGCAGCCTCAGATCAAGCTCAAGCTCGGGCCAGGTCGCGGTCCCAAACCCGAGTAGTTCGACGCTTTTACTGATGAGCGAGATGCCCTCGACCGAGATTTCTGTGCCGTCAAAGATCGCTTGGACGCTCGCGTAGTCGATCCCCTCTGAGGCCGGAAATTGCAGGTTGCCCGCCTCGACGAGACGCATCGCGCCGGGCACCGCGATCACATCGCCCCCGGCGATCTGAACCGAAAGACTGCCACGCCTTGAATCCTCGTTGCCAACAAGACCGCCCAGCGTGAGCTGCCCTTCAAGGCGCGCCCCCGTGTCTTTGCGCGGGTCGCGCGGCTTTGCATCCGGCCTGGCCGACGCGAACCCGTCGAGCGCTTCGTTGAGTTTCAGACCGCTAAAAATAAGTGACGTTTCGTATGACCGCTCGCCCGGGCCGGCCCAATCCATCGCGGGGTACACGGCTGCCCTGCCGGAAACCACGCCGCCGCAAGACTCGGCAAAGAGCATCGGTACGACCAACCCGCGTGGCTCGCCGGTTGATTCGATAGCAACCCTCGCGTTTGTCAGCGGCAAGCCCATCGCACGGGCCGAGTACGCGATGACATCGACTTGATAATCGGGTAACCCTGTTGCATTCTTGTGAAAGACAATATCTGCTGAACCAATCGCATCTTCGATACGCAGGCCAGCGGTGAGAGCCGCCCCCTCGAACTCGAGCCTGCCATCAAAATCAACCTGCACACCTTCAACACCCGGCACGACATATGTGCGCAGCGTTGCGTTGCGCGCACGCACCGCGCCGGTGGTTGACACCTCGCCCGCATCGATGATCTCGATCACCGGGATCGGCAGGATCGCCCGAAGCTCGGCGTTGAGATATCTGGCATCGAGATCAAAGGTGATCGAGGATACCGTGCCGCCCGACCCGTCTGGCGTAGCGGCTCCAGAAACCACAGCGCTGATAGCCTCAGAAGTGCCCGCGACCGATTCGATCCGGGCACCAAGCCTGCTGGCGACAACCCGGCCCGACATGTCTTCCAGCCTCACCGTAGCGCCGAGCCTTGTCAGCTCGGCCCACTTTGGCGCGATGGTCGTTTCGACAAAGGCGATGCGTGCCACGCCGACATTCTCTTCGTTTCCGATGGGAGTCCGCGGTGCGGTCATGGAAACCACCGCGTCGAACTCGCCGCGTACGCCGTGCTCGATGTATTCCTTGGCGAACGCGCCGCCGATCACGCCCTTGACGATGCGCTCGGCGAGCGACGAATCGAATCGTCCGTTTTCGAGTGATATTGCAAGCTCCCTGCTCGGGTCGCCGCCGGTGTCAACAAGCCCAAGCGTGCCCGTCACATGCGCCCGGCCCATCGTTTCACCATCAAAGAGCATGTCACCCGACAGGCCTTCTGTATCTATGGTCCGGGTCTCTGCGATGAGCACCCGCGCGTGTCCATTGACATCGTGCATCGCCAGCCTGCCACCAAGATAGTCCGCTTCGATTTTCTGAATATTCGTGATCGTAATATCGGAAACCGGGTCGAAACCGTCGGAGTGCAGGTCGGCGATAATATCGGCCTTGCCCGTTGGCGCGAAGGTGTCGCGGAGCCAGACGAGTGAATCCCCGCCGGAAGATGAAATCGACGCAACGATTTGCTCCAGCGGCAAGGCCAGGATTGCCCCATCCGCCTCGACATGCGCTTCGTACCGCAGCGGCCCACCGCCGGACCAATCTAGGGTCGCCTCCGTGCGAACTTCGATCGGATCATCGACCGACTCGTCATCGCTGACACCGATTGCTTTGCCAGTTGCGTTGAGCGACAACCCGTGCTCTCTCAGCCGGAGCACGCCGTCGAACTCGTTGATAATCATCGGCGGCCGATCCGTTAGCGCCTCGGCTACGAGCGTCGTGTCGGCAAGATCGATCTCAAAGTCGAACCCGATTTCCCCATCGGGCCKTGTCAGCAGCATGCCGTCAACATCGAATCTGCCGTCGAGGCCGAGCCGATCGAGGACATCGACGGCGGCTTGGCGAGACTCGGTGATGTTGAGGTCATCGCCCTCTGCAAACGGTGGCGCGACCGCGAACCGGAGTAGGCCGTTGATCGGCAGCCGGTCCGCGGTGATCCGGATCGAGGGGCGAAACGACATTGTTCCATCCGGCGAGCGTAGATCCGCTTTACCCGAAAGCGAGACAGACCCGCCGGAAATAGGCCTAAATGAGCCGCGCATGAGCGTCGCGTCTTTTTCGGTGAGCACCACAACAACATCGCGCGCCAGAATCGGTAGCGGGAAATCTTCAAGGATCACACCCGCCTTTGGCAGCCGCACCTCGATGTTGCGTGTCCATCTCGAAACCACACCTACCTCGCGGCGGAGCCTGACCCCGATGTCCGCGTGGCCTCGGTACTCAAACACCGGCGTGCGGAGAGCCGCCTTGGTTTCGTCGAGCTCGCGCCTGATCGCTGTCAGGTCATGGCCCGTCTTCCCATCGCGCCGGGCGCGGACGAGATCGATAACGAGTGTGTCCCGTTTCATCACGAGCGCCTCTGCCTGTAGCGGGGTCAGCAGCAACCCGCGATCGAGCAGTGCGCGGTACTTGCGGTCGTCGAACAGCTCATCAAGAATCCCGCCACGCGAAATACCGAGCGCCTGTTCGAGCACCTCATCCAGCGGCACATTGACCGTGTCGATCCGCAGATCCACGCCCGCGGTTGGCCCGATCGGTTCGATCAGACCCGAAGCGCTGACCGTCGCACCGGTATGCGATGTGCCGCGGATTTCTTCGATTCGGATGCGCTGGCTGTCGAACTGGATGCTGCCCGACATGTTCTCGAAAGGATACGGGAAGACCTCGTAGGCTGCTGTGCCGTTGGTAAAGGCGAGATTGCCGCGGAAGTCGATCTTTGCCGGTCCGTCTGGCCCCGGCTCGCCCCGCGTGAGCGTGACACTCGCATCAACAATCGCCGTCGGGCTGATCGGTTTGTTGTTCTTTCCTTCGATCATTAGTGAAGAACCGGCGAATTGCTGCAAGCGGTGGCCGACTTCTTTGGGCAGGAAGGGCAGGATGTCGGGGTTGTTGGCCATGTGATAACCGCGGATCTTGAAATTGCCGTGGAACGGCGCGTCGGCAGAAAGCCCTTGGTATGTCAGGTTCACCTCGTAGGGCACATCCTCGAGCAGCCCACTGATCTCGGCATTGAACTCCTCACCCCGGAGCGAGATCGCGCCAGAAACCTCGCTCATTCGGATCCGTCCCGCGCCGGATTCTTCGTTCATGTTGATGGGCAGCGTGATACCCACGCCGTTGAGGTGTACCGATGCGGTCACCAAACCGGATGAGCTCATGCTAAAGATCGTGTTGCTGATCTCGCCCTCGACATCGAGCATCTCGACGAACGGGCGGAGCCTGCCTGGCACACTCGAAGGCCCCCACTCGTCGAGTGTCAAGCCCGTCATTGAAATCTCAACACCGAGCCGATCGATCGTGCCCGTCAGTTTGAGTCCTTTGCGGGTGCCGGTCTGGTCCATGTCGATGTGGTACGCGTCGTCGCCGTCGGGCCGGAGCTGGCCTTCGATGTTGAGCCGTTTGAGCACACGGAGCGATTCGCCTTGGTGTTCACAGAGTTCGACGCTGCCGCCCACAATGGTGACACTGGGCAGCGAGACCGGGCCGCCCACGCCCCCGGTCTCAGGCAGCGTAAAGGATGCAAAGTTGACCCGACCGGTTTGAACGTTTTCGCTCACACGCACATTCGGCGAGTGCAGTGTCACCGAGTTGACCGAGGCCGAGCCGAACAGCGTCTCTGACCAATCAACATCGGCGACAATCCGGCGCACCCGGACAAGTTCGCCGCCCGGCCCGTCGATTTCCGGCGCCCGGACGATCACATTGTCAAGAATCAAATCGCCCGAGTTGTTGATCCACACCGAGCCTGCATCGATATCCACGCCCAGTTCATTGCTGATCGATGGCAAAATGAGTGAACCAGCAACCCCAGACTTTGCGATAAAGATGACCGCAAGAAACAAAAGCAGCGGCACGATCAGACACAGCCGAAGCCAGAAAATCCGGCGACGCCCCATCTCCTTGCACACAAAGCGCCGACGGATCGGGTGGCAACGCTTGGGGTTTTCTGTGCTTGTCATCGGCCGCTCCGCTGGCTCGACTCTGTCCTATTCTCACCAACGTCCGCTTGGCGCTACCGACCGCTGACACGACCAGCCGCACCGCATCATAAAGAGTATGCGATCGGGAGCCGAGAACGCCAACCTAGGCCCCCGGCACGAGCCATTCGGGCAGTGGCACCGGGCGACCCTCGCTGTTGACACACGCAAGTTCGGTCGAAGCCACCGCGCACACACCATCAATCGGCACGCGTCGGTCGGTTGATGGGTCTGGATCTGAGTCGAGCCGCTGGATGAGCACAAGCTCATAAGTGTGCCGAATCTTAATCCGCCCGGACTCATGCGCAGTCGTCCGCACCTCGATCACATCATCGTACACGATCGGCCTGCGGTATTTGATCTCCAGCTTCGTCACGACAAGAAACACGCCCGCTTGCTCGAGGGCCGCGTAACTCTTGCCGCCCGCGCGGAGCAGCTCGGTCCGGCCTATCTCAAGCCACGGCGCATAGCTGGCGTGATGCGCCACATTCATCGGATCGCACTCGGCGTAGCGCACCCGGACACTGATCGCACCGGTTGTCGGAATGCCAGAGCCGGTAGCGGCGCTCTTGGGCGATTGATATTCATCCGTTCTATTCATCTGCACCAAGTCTATCGTTGATGTCATGCCCACGAACCGGGACATCCAGACAGCCCAGCCGATCGCGCAAAGCCCGGTTTCGACCCGGCGGTTCATGACCGGCGACTCGATCGAGGACATCACCGAACTGCTCCACCGCGCCTACGCACGCCAGCGCGAAACCGGGCTTGCTCCCCTCGCCGGCAGGCAAGACAGCACCTGCACACTCGACCGAATTCTCAATAGCGAGTCCTACCTCGCCTTTGCCGACGAGGCCCAARCACAGATCGTGGGCGTCATCCTCTTTAACGAGCACGAGCAGGCCGCGTTCCCAGAGTTCTTCCTCCGCGCGGGCGTCGCGCACTTTGCGATGTTCGCGGTGGACCCGCTCGCGCAGGCAGCCGGCATCGGTGCAAAGCTGCTGGAACTCTGCGAAAACCGCGCACTCGAGATCGGCTCGACGCACCTCTCACTGAGCATGGCTAAGCCCGACAAGGC
>NVSP01000180.1 GCA_002732755.1 Phycisphaera sp. | reverse complement strand
GGGCATGGACGAGGACATACTCCAGCACATCCTGACCTCGACGGGCCAGGAACAGCACATCGACGCCGACGAGCAAAGACTGCTCCTTGATGTTTTGCGTCTGGGCACCCTCCGCGCCCGCGATGTCATGACACCAAGGGTCAACCTGTTGACACTCCCGGCTGAGTCCGATTCGGACGCCGTGGTAGCCTTCATCCGCGAGCACCGCCCCGATCAGATCCTCGTGACCGATGAAGACGAAGCCCCGCTAGGCTTTCTCCGATCCGTTCGATTTCTCAAGGCATACGAGAACAACCGGGTCATTGAAATAATCAATCTAGTCTCAAAACCATTGTTCGTCCCGGAACAAACCAAGTTGGACTCGGTGCTCACCCAACTCCGCGAGAAAGGCAAAGACCGCGCCGCGGTCGTTGATGAACGGGGCGAGCTTGTCGGCGTGATCCGCGTTGAGGATGTCGTCGCCGAACTCATCGATGACGCCTCGGGTCATGTATCCGGCGGCGAGGTGCAGTTGCTCGGTCTCGGCACATTCCGTGTCCCGGGCAGGCTCTCGGCGCGATCACTCCTCCGCGATCTCGATCCGTCCAACGCGGGCGTCGATGCCCTGCTTGGCAAAGTCTCAACGATCGCGGGTGTGCTCCTGACACTGCTCGGAAAGCTCCCAGAAGTCGGTGACTCGGTCACACTCGGCGGACTTCGGCTTACGGTCTCGGCGCTCGACGGCAGGGTCATCGAAACCATCGACATCGAACTGGTGGAACAAGAATCGGGAGGCAAAGTATGAGCCTGCCCGAGCTTATTTTCTGGGCCATGCTCGTGGTCTTGGGTCTTGGTGCATCCGCTCTTTGGAGTGGGATCGAGACCGCCACCTATGTTGTGGGCCGGGCCAGACTCGAAGCTCGCGCTGCTAAGCCCGAGCCCGACAGGCTGGCCCGAACGCTCAAACTCGAACTTGATAAACCAGAGCATCTGCTGTCGGGGTTGTTGATTCTCAACAGCCTAAGCGACTACATCGGTGTCCTTGCGCTTGCAAAGCTGCTTGACATGACCGGGCTTCCCGCATTGCAGATCTCGGTGATTAACGCCGCCGTCCTGACACCGGTCTTGTTCGTGTTCGCTGAAACGCTGCCAAAGGACTACTTCCGCGTTACCGCAGAAAAGCAGGCGTACACCTATGCGCCGCTGCTGCGGGTGATGCGGATTGTGCTCACGATCATGCTCGTGCTCCCCGCGGTGGTCGCGGTTGCACGCCTCATGCGGAGGCTCACCGGCAGCAGCGAGGACACGGCACCAATCGACCCACGCGAACGCATGGTCTGGCTTGTCAGRGAAGCGGTCGGACAGGGACTCGTCTCGCAGACTCAGGCGGAACTCGTAAGACGAGCTGTGGCGTTTCGGGACACCCCCCTGCGCTCGGAGATGACACCGTGGAACAAAGTCACCCGCCTCCGTCTCGACGGCGGCATAGAACTCGCCCGCAAAATCGCACGAAACACCGAGCACTCACGCCTGCCCATCCTCGGCAGCAAGGGTGAACTGCTCGGCATCGTCAGCGCCATCGATCTCTTTCTGGGTGACACCCAGAGCCTTCAAGAACTCATTGTGCCGGTCCCAGAACTCGACACATCGTTGTCGGCGCGCGAGGCCTTGCGGACACTCCGGTCCGAGGGACACACGCTCGGCGTAGTCATCGCACGCAACAGACCGATAGGTATGGTGACGATGAAAGACCTCGTCGAGCCGGTGACGGGCGAGCTGATCGCTTGGTGAGATTTGGAATAGTGACGAGCACGATCGGTGTTCTATTGGGTGTGCTGCGGGTGCAGTTCGGCTCTGGAGCGATGCAATGGGTTGTCTGATATGCAATGTAGTGACTCGAAAGGGTTGGTCCAAAGCGGATCTGATCTTTCTTCTTGTCATTGTTGTGAGCATCGTGACCGTGGTATTGCTCAAGGGAAACTCAAAAGCCGCGCCGATGCCCGAGGTCTTTGCACAACAAATATCGCTGCCCGAGGCAACAAAGCAATCGGCAGAAACCGGCAAGCCCGTGCTCGTCCTAGCGACCGCATCGTGGTGTGGCCCGTGCCAAGCGTTCAAGCGCGGCGCGCTCAGCGACCCCGAGGTTGCCAAGGTCATCACCGACAACGCGATCCCGGTCTACCTCGATATCGATGAGCACCCCCAAGCCGCCAGCATGTTCGAGGTGGGGAGCATCCCCATGCTCCTGTTCATCAAAGACGGCGTGGTCGTTGACCGCGCGGGCAAAATGAGCGCCAGCCAGACCATCGCATGGGTCAACGGTGCCGCTGCCAAAGCCGCTGCTAGCTCAACGGATTGAGGAAAAGACCAGTCGCCAGCTTCGGATAGAAGAATGTCGATTTCTGAGGCATCAGTTCGCCCGCCAGGCAAACCTCCCGGACCGCATCCAGCGGCGTGGGACTGACGATCACGGCGAGTTGCGCAAAGCCCGACCCGCCCCCCGCGCCGGTTTCGGTGCCCGAGCCGATGGCCTGGACTTCCTCGATCGAGTGCKGGAACGCCCATGTGATGTCCTCGCCGCCGTTGAGTTCGGGCTTGCAGATCTCATCGACGATCAGGTATTGAACAATCGCGACATCAAGCTCGCGCCACACGGTTGGCTTGTCTTCAAACATCTCGCTCAACGGGTCTTMGTCGACGCAGCTTGCAACCCAGCACAGCCCGGTCGCAAAGTCGATTAGCCCAAAGACATCTCTGGAGATCGTCGCGGCTTTGATCATCTCAGCCTCGATCTGCCCCGGGTCATTGATGACCGGATTGATCTGGAGCWGGCCCGCAGCGGCTTCGATGAACTTCTCGTGCGTGTAGTCCTTCATGCCGCCAAGTACACGGTGCGTCGGCCCGATCGCAAGGCCGGGGTCAGACATACTCACCATGACAAACATGCACCGGCGAGCGGGGTGATCCGCTGGCACATCGCCCTGACCTTCAAGATACTCGACATAGTTCACCGCGGTGTTGTACCGGTGGYGGCCGTCGGCGATAAAGACATCCTCGCCCGTCAGCGCATCCTGATACTTCTTGATCGTCGCGTCGTCATCAATCGTCCAGACCTCGTGCAGCACATCCTGCCCATCGGTCTCGGTGACCGTCGCGGTCATGTCCGCGTCTTTGCCTTCCATGATCGATCGCACCAGTTCGCTGGCGGTGCCCTCTTGGTCGGGGTGCAGGCCGAAGATCGGGCTGAGCTGGGTGGCTGTCGATTTCATGAGCGCGAGGCGGTCTTCTTTGGGGCCGCTGAAGGTCTGCTCGTGCGGGAGGATGCCCCCGCCATCTTGTGGCCCGAGGGGTTTGGTCTCGACCGTACACGCCATGCCGCAGCGCTGGTAGCTCTCGCCACGAAACTCGAACGTCTGGCGGTAGGCGAACATCGCGGGAGTCTCGCGTTTGCTGAGCACGCCCGATTCGAGCCAACTCTTGAGCGATTCGCTTGCGTTGGCGTAGGCCTCGGGCGGGCCGAGCTGCTTGGGCGGCGTGTGGGGCAGATCGATCGCCACCACGTTGTGCGCGTTGGTGTTGAGCAACGCTTGCTTGCGTTCGGTGTCGAGCACGTCGTAGGGCGGCGCGACACTGGAGGTGACATCGCCGGTGCCTGAGTTGTACTGGATGGCGTTGAAGGGGTATACAGCGGGCATGTCTGCTCTCCTGTCAAACGAAGCGGGGTCGGGAACATGAAGACTGGCAAAGCTCCTCGAAGGCAGCTTGGCCCTTGACTATGGTACGCCGATGCCTACCGCTTTGGTCATACGCACCGCCGGAACCAACTGCGAGCAGGAATTGCTCCGTGCGTTCACGCTTGCCGGCGCCGAAACCACGCTCTGCCATCTCGACTCGCTTATCCAAGATCCATCACCGATCGACCAAACTGATCTAATAGGATTCCCGGGCGGGTTTTCCTACGGCGACGATGTCGCCTCGGGACGAATTTTCGCCATGCACACCCGGCTCGGACTTGTCGATCGGCTCCACGCCGCGGTCGAGCGGGGTGCGGGGATCATCGGCATCTGCAACGGCTTCCAGATTTTGGTCCAAGCAGGCCTCCTGCCGGGATTCGATGGCAAACGCGTCGCGCTCACCAGAAATGCCGGCGGCTCATTCATCTCCGATTGGTGCGATATCGAGTTTGAGCCAAACTCAAAGTGCATCTGGACCCGGGGACTCGGTGGGCTGAGTGAAGAGACTTCAAAGCTCCCGATCGCGCACGCCGAGGGATGCTTGGTCGCCGACGACGAGATAGTCAGGTCTCTTGATACCAACGGCCAGATCGTGCTTCGGTACGCCGACGATATCAACGGGTCTGCGGATCGGATCGCTGGGATCTGTGACCCGACCGGCAGKGTCTTTGGGCTGATGCCTCACCCGGAGCGGTTTCTCGACTGGAACCGCCACCCCGCGTGGACCCGGCTCTCTGGGGACATCACGCAGCAGGAACCGGTGGGGCTTGCCATGTTCCGCGGCGCGGTGGAATCTATGGCYAGCGTTGGCGCGGGCTGARTCGGCGGTGTCGTTTCAGGTACACTGAGGCGCACCATGTCTGAACCTTCCGCAAACCCAAACCGCTTTGCCGACCCGGTCACCGATGACAGGAYRTGCCGAAAGTGTGACTACGAGCTGCGGGGWTTGCCAAAGTCTGGCAACTGCCCCGAGTGTGGCACGCCCATCCCAAGACGAAAGGGCAGGCTCCCAAACGGCGACAACCTGACCGATGCSCCGGTCAAATAYCTYCGGCRRCTCTCRTTCTCGYTGGCGATGCTSKCKYTCAGCGCKTTCGTACTCGGGCTTGGGCTTGTGTGGATTCGTTCWTCMARMSWRTGGATCGCGCCGGCGGTCTTTGCGGTYGGGRCRCTCATGTGGATCRCRTCKGTYTGGATGGTCACYRMGCSMAGGCCWSTYCAGGAYTCGACCGTMCCGGACCRATCGCTCGACAACCRCRMRTGGCTSCTGACCATCAGGTACACACAATGGATCTGGTTTCTGGCAGCRCTCGCTGCGGGYTTGCRMTGGGYCGCYRTYGAYCAGYCGTGGACAGGYACCATCGGGTTYGCGYTGGTTWYRCATATYGYGYTCGTGATCCTGTCGTTCATYGCGAGTGGKCTGGTGTTGGTGTAYCTGTCGTCGATGTCAGAGTGGGCGGGSGAYCACAGYCTCGCGGGYCGGMTGCGMGSGGCKGTGTGGKGCATYGTKSTGGGCGGCGTYGTTGGYGGGGGMCTCTCAGCGATCGCGCCMGTRYTGGGRKCGTTCATGCYGCTGGCGATCGGTTTGTCCKYRGCKTTYTTGCTGCTYTTGSTCGCCGGYGTGMTCYTKGCGTTCGTTTCGGTGGTGCAGATCGCCGGCATGTCGGCACAAGCCATCACATCCAACATCGCCGCCGAGGCCCGCAACATCCGAATCGCTGAACGCAAGGCCCACGAGATGGACGAGGTCGTCGAGCGACAGCTCGCTGCCAACGCGCCGGGCCAGGTTGAGCACCCCCTGGCTGCCAATCTCACAAAGAGCGATTCGTTTCTGAAGAACGATCAACAATTCAAGATCGCCGGCCACCGGATCGAACAGCCAGATGCAGACAACACCTACGACCTCGCCCCAGAAGACAGCTAGAGCAGTTCTACCACAGTTGTAGCGTTTGCAATTTTTGCATTTCGTGCCACTGACCCGTCTTCGGGTCAGTGCTCCCCGCCATCCCCGATAGAGAAACACTGACCTGCGGACAGGTCAGTGGCACAAAATGCGCTACGCAAGAGATGAAAATGCTCTAGAGCAACTTGCGCGATCACATTCCGCATGTCATACTGCGTCAAAGCAAGGAGGCGCGGCATGCAGATTCCAGTTCAGACACGTAAAAA
>NVSP01000179.1 GCA_002732755.1 Phycisphaera sp. | reverse complement strand
GATCCGGCGCTCAGACCAACGAGAATAGCGATACTGGTCCAGTGGTGGTGCATAGATCTATTCCCTCTGGTTTATCAAATAGAGTCTATCAAGTGGGGGCTCTGTATTGAGGATAGAATTGCGAATTTGCGTGCTTTGGTTCAGAACAGAGGCAACACCGGGTCTGATCTGGACACGAAATAGTTCGGAAAGTAGAGAAGGCCAGTTACGAAAAAAGACAACGCCCACCTCCGAGGAGATGGGCGCTGAGGAAGTGGTCGTTGCCCGGTCATCTGCAATTGCTTGCAGGTTGTCTGTCGGGAACTCTCAAAGCTCTTATTGCTAAGGGCAGTGGGGGATCCGGGATTATGACAGACGAGAATGTGCTGACAGGCTCGCTGTGGATCACTCCACACGATAAACCGGTGAACAAGTCTCACTATCGTGTGAGACAGGGCCCGAAGGCTCCGGGTAAATCTGGCGAGTCTAAGGAAATCCCTTAGAAAGGAGGTGATCCAGCCGCAGGTTCTCCTACGGCTACCTTGTTACGACTTAGTCCCAGTCACCGAACTTGCCGTAGGCACGCCTGAAACGACGTGACTTTGGGCACTCCCGGCTTCCATGACTTGACGGGCGGTGTGTACAAGGCTCAGGAACACATTCACCGCGGCGTAGCTGATCCGCGATTACTAGCGATTCCAACTTCAAGCAGGCGAATTGCAGCCTGCTATCCGAACTGGGGCATGGTTTTTGCGATTTGCTCCCCCTCGCGGGATCGCCTCGCTCTGTCCATGCCATTGTAGCACGTTTGCAGCCCTAGGCATAAGGGCCATGAGGACCTGACGTCATCCCCACCTTCCTCCGGTTTGACACCGGCAGTCTCGCTAGAGTACTCAACATAACTTGTTAGCAACTAACGACAGGGGTTGCGCTCGTTAAGGGACTTAACCCGACACTTCACAGCACGAGCTGACGACGGCCATGCAGCACCTGTGTATGTTCCACCCAAGGGCGTTACTGAAGTTTCCAACAGCTAATCCATACATTTCAAGCCTAGGATAAGGTTCTTCGCGTTGCCTCGAATTAAGCAACATGCTCCACCGCTTGTGTGAGCCCCCGTCAATTCCTTTGAGTTTTAGCCTTGCGACCGTACTCCCCAGGCGGYRCACTTAATASTTTTSCTTCGGCCGYGACWACGTCAGAGYWGCCRCGACCTAGTGYRCATCGTTTACGGCGTGGACTACCAGGGTATCTAATCCTGTTTGCTCCCCACGCTTTCGTACMTGAGCGTCAGRAMAGGCCCAGYYRAYCGSCTTCSCCAYCGGCGTTCCYRTSRATATCTACRCATTTCACCGCTCCACYSAYAGTTCCRTYRRCCCCTACCTKYCTCAAGWCYWGMAGTTYRCCCYGCASTTCCMCGGTTGAGCCGWGGGWTTTCACRAGAYRCTTKCWGRWCCGCCTGCGYACGCTTTAAGCCCAGTRATTCYGMYTAACGCTYGGGCCYYYYGTATTACCGCGGCTGCTGGCACRRRRTTAGCCGGCCCTTCCTTTGAMTCTGRTCAKTGTTYCTAGAWTCTGACAGTGGTTTACACAYCGAAGRYGCTTCATCCCACACGCGGCATTGCTCCGTCAGGCTTKCGCCCATTGCGGAAGATTCGTCGCTGCAGCCTCCCGTAGGAGTCCGGGCAGTGTCTCAGTCCCGATGCGGCGGGTCATGCTCTCACACCCGCTACCCGTCTTCGGCTTGGTGAGCCTTTACCTCACCAACTACCTGATAGGACGATCGCCGCTCCCAAGGCGCCAAAGCTTTCCTCCGAAGAGCACATGGAGTATTACCGTCAGTTTCCCGACACTATCCTCCACCTTGGGGTACGTTCGATCGCATTACTCGCCCTTTCGCCACTTTCGCCCCGAAGGGCTTTCGTTCGACTTGCATGCATTAACCATGCCGCCAGCGTTCAATCTGAGCCAGGATCAAACTCTTCAATTGATTGCCTAAGCATCCAGTGATAAATCACCGGTCAATCTCTAATATTTGAAACTGTATCTAACACCCTGTTTTACCAGGGTGGTCGTCTTGTCAATGATCACTCATTGACACCTCCGGGTGGCAACCACAGAGGATTTGTTCTCCCTAATGCTCCGGRCGGGGCCGGATAAACACTCACTAGGGAAAGTCAACTGCTGTGAAACAGTCAACTTGGCTTGCAAAAATGTTAGTCACATATCGACCCTCCCGGGTCACGCTGTTCGGCGCTCGATATGCTCCTCACATTCTCGCGGGCATTGACCACAACATGTCAAAGAGGTGGAACGCAGAGGACCATCTGGCCGATACATTCCGATGCCCGTGTTGGGCAGGAGACGAGTGTAGCGCACACCAATCGATGGTCAAGCTTTCACGCTAAAATCTGTGCGTGATCGGCGGTTTCTCTCGCTGCTCACCGCCACAACACCCGCCCAGATCTGCGTCTCAGATTCCCGCAAAACGCCCCGGATAGCCTTTGAACAGGCCCTCAGCGTCGCTCCGGTCGTCTTTACATCATCAACCAAAACAACAATTCGAGGCCGATTCTGCGCGGCCCGAATCGGCCTGATTTTATTGCGTAAATTCCCAGCCCGAAGACTCGGTGCCACGCTGACCTGTGGCTTGCCTCCAGATCGGGCCAGCATCCGCACCAGATTCACCCCGCTCGACGCCGAAACACCCCGCGCCAGGACCATGCTGTGGTCGATTCCCCGGCTCAACCTCCGAAACGGCGGCATCGGGACCGGCACAAGAATAACCGATTCAAGGGGGATATCGCCCGCCGACAACGCATCGACCAGCCGATAGCCCAGCAGCTTGCCCAGTTTCGTTCCTTGGGCGCGCCAGGCCTCGTATTTGGTGGCGTGGATGGCTTGGCGGAGGTCGCCGCCGAACTCACCGAGGCGAACAAGCCGTTCCCACCCGAGTTTCTCGGGTCGGCAGCTCGTACACCTGCCATCGTCAGGCGAAACCTCGCCCGCGCCAACGCTCCTGCCACACCTCGGGCACGCAGCATCCATCGGCTCGGGTGCCCATCTCGAATCCCGCCCTGTCAAAATCCGCGATCGTGTCCCAAGAAGAGCCGTCTCGAGCTGCTCAAGCCAACTCGGGTCAACCGGCTTGGGCAAGGCGATAACTGGGCGATCGGGCAAACGCATCGGTTTGGCTTCGATCACCGAACCCGGTTTCTCAGAATCAATATCCACCGGCGGCCAGATGAGCCTCTGGGGCTGCTCGGCCACTTCCGCTTCCGAACTCTCCGCGGTCACCGGCTCACCCGAGCATCTCGCGCATCAGCGTTGCCCTCGCGTTCTTGCGCTCGCCCGGCGGGAGCATCCGCCCTGTTGCGTGCTGGAGGTGCGCCGGGTGGACCAGCAGCAAAAGCCGGTTGATCGTCTCGGTGTCGGGCGATTGTAAGAGCCCCAGCGCAGCACCGAGCCGGATCTCGCTGAGCCTTGTCATCGCCTCTGGCGCAGTCAATCGGCGGGCGTGTGTGAGCACGCCGAGTGAGCGGTACACGAGGTCTTCGGTGAACATCCGCCGCTGATTCAGCAGCTTTTCCCGTGCTTTTCGCTCAAATTCGATCACCCGTGGCACGATCGAACCCTGCAATTCGCTCAGCAGGATCTCTTCACTTTTACCAAGCGTGGTCTGGTTTGAGAGTTGGTAGAAGTCGCCGTCGGCCTCGGAGCCTTCGCCCCAGAAGCCGCGCAGCGCCAGCGACATGTCCGATGAGGCCCGTTTGACTTTTTCGATTTCGCCCAGTATCCGAAGCGCCGGCAGGTGCATCATCACCGAGACCCGCAGCCCCGTCCCAACATTGGTGGGGCACGCGGTCAGGTACCCAAACCTCGAACTAAACGCATATTCAAGCGAGTTCTCGATCTGGTCATCGACCTTTGAGATCTCTGCGAGTGCTTCTTGGAGCATCAGCCCGGGTTGGATCGCGTGCATCCGCAGGTGGTCTTCTTCGTTGACCATGATCGAGACCCGCTCGCCGGGGCGGAAGACGATGACCGCCCGCGGGTCTTTGCCGCCCTCAATGTCGGCGATGCGCTGGCCCTTTGCATGCTGCCTCGAGATGATCTGGCGTTCTGTGAGCGCCTCGCGGGAGTAGCCGTCAAGCCCCGCGACATCGAGCCAGCAGGAGCCTTTGCCGTCTTCTGAGACGATGCCCGACTTGGTGAGGTTCTTGCGGACGAGGTTGAGGACCGCGATGCGTTCCTGGCTGTCAGATCGTGCGACAAAGTTGAAACCCGCGATGTTGCGTGCCAGCCGGACCCGGCTCGAGAGCACCACATCGGCGTGCTGCCCGCCGCCAGAGAGCCACGCGGGAGCACCAGCGAGGATGTCGCGGATCGGGCCTTCGCGCCGAATCGGTGAGGGGTCTTCGGGGATCACGCCTGATCTCCCATTGTCGTCGATTCATCGCCCTGTGTAGTGCCAAAGAACGATTGGAGCTGTTCGATCTGGTCGCGGATCAGAGCCGCCTGTTCGTATTTTTCGCTCGCCAAAGCTGCGCGGAGTTGGTCGCGAAGGGCCGTGACTTTGCGTGCGCGTTCTTCTGCACGCCCGAGCACATCTTTGAGTGAACGCTTGCCCATCTCGCCGCCGGTGCCGCTTGATGCGCAGCTCAGGGCCCGCTTTGGGAGTTTGCCGATGTGGTGNNTCGCGCCTTCCTGKGCTCGCGCGATCATGGGCCCGATGGCTTTTTCAAAGTGCTCGTAGCACGCCGGGCAGCCGAGCCTGCCGGTTTCACGGAACCGTGAGAATGTCGTGCCGCAACTGACGCAAGGCCCAAGCCCAGCCGCCGAGATACGGACAACCGCGACATGGTGGGGGGGCTTGTCTGCATTTTGGGGGTGCCCGATCAGGCCCTGGGCCTTCTCGCACTTGGCGCAGAAATGGTGCTCGATAAACTCGCCGGTCACCGGGTCTTTGAAGACCTCGTGCGTGACCGGGTCCTCGCCGCAACCCTCACAGTAGTTCGCCATCGCGTTCTGCTCCGCCGCCACTGGTGGTGGCCTATGCTCTGGCTGGCACCGTGAAGATTGACCTGGACAAGGACTCCCTCGGCAAGGACAAGGACGGCAAGCCGGTCTATCTGAAGGATATCTGGCCCAGCTCCGAGGAAATCCAGAATGAGCTGGTGAAGATCAACAACACCATGTTCCACACTCAGTACGCCAGTGTCTTTGAAGGGGACGAGGTCTGGCAGAGCCTGCCAATCCCGGACTCCGAAACCTACGCCTGGGATAACAGCTCCACCTACATCCAGAACCCGCCCTTCTTCGACGGGCTGACCAAGGAACTGGACGATGTGCAGCCGGTGAAGGATGCCCGCATCCTGGCGCTACTGGGCGACTCCATCACCACCGACCACATCTCCCCGGCCGGGGCCATCAAGGCGGATTCCCCCGCCGGTCATTACCTGCAGGGGCACGACGTAGAGCCCCTCGACTTCAACTCCTACGGCTCGCGCCGGGGCAACCACGAAGTCATGATGCGCGGCACCTTCGCCAATATCCGCATCCGCAACGAGATGACCCCGGATATTGAAGGCGGCTTCACCCGGCACCTGCCCGGTGGCGAGGAGATTTCCATCTACGGCGCCGCCATGCGTTACCAGAAGGATGGCGTGCCCACAGTCGTAGTGGCCGGCAAGGAATACGGCACCGGCTCCAGCCGCGACTGGGCCGCCAAGGGCACCAACCTGCTGGGCGTGAAAGCGGTGATTGCCGAAAGCTACGAGCGGATTCACCGCTCCAACCTGATCGGCATGGGCGTGCTGCCACTGCAGTTCCCGGAAGGCACCGACCGCAAGACGTTGAACCTGGACGGCAGCGAGGAAGTGGATATTCCGGACCTGACCAATGG
>NVSP01000178.1 GCA_002732755.1 Phycisphaera sp. | reverse complement strand
CCGAGGACGCGAGCGACGCCGCCCGCGCCAAGGTCGAGGCCGCGGCGCAGGGTGTGCTTGATGCCCGCGAGGCGCATCCCGGGTCGACGCTTGCGGATCTGTATGACCCGTTGACGATGCCAGCGGACTTGGCCAAGGCTCATGCGGGGCTGGATCGGGCGGTGGACAGGTGCTACCGGAGTCAGCCGTTTGGGAGTGATCGGGTTCGGGTTGAGTATTTGTTTGCGATGTGGGAACGGTTGGTTTCGCCGATCACAGCACCGGTGAAGAAGACGCGGAAGCGGAAGAAGAGCTGAACGAGCCCGAAGCGCGAGCGAGGAGTTTCTTACTCTCTCACATAAATACCCTCGCTTGCGCTTCAGGCTCGTCAAGAAGAATAAAGATGAAGACCCCTCATCCGTCTGCTGCGCAGACACCTTCTCCCCGGCGGGGAGAAGGAGGGAAGGAAGATTTATTGCTTGATGGCTTTGTGGCAGACACACACGCCGAAGGTCATGGGTTTGGCGGTTGTGTTTGTGAAGCCGGCGTCTTGTAGCGATTGTTGCATTTCATCGCGTTTCATGAATGTCTTGACGCTCTTTGGGAGATAGCGGTATGCACCACTTTTGTCGCGGGCGATGAGGGTTGCGGTGATGGGCATGATGATGCGGGTGTAGAAGGCGTTGCCCCAGCGGATGGGGGGGAAGCTTGGTTCGTCGAACTCGAGGATGATGAGGCGGCCGCCGGGGCGGAGGACGCGGTGGAACTGGGCGATGGCTTTAGCCGGGTCGGCGACATTGCGGATGCCAAAGGCGATCGAGACGACATCGAATGATTCATCATCAAACGGCAGCGCCATCGCGTCGGCCTGCTGAAAGCTCACGCGTCCCGATGTGTCGCGGAGTTTCGTCTCTGCAACATCGAGCATTTCTTGTGTGAAATCTGAACCGATGATTCGTTTGGCGTTGGTCTTTGCGAATGCGAAGGTGAGGTCGCCCGTGCCGCAGGCGCAGTCGAGGATCTCGTCGCCCTCTTTGACTTCCGCGAGCCGGACGGCTGCCTTGCGCCAGGCTTGGTCTCTGCCGAAGGAGTGGACACGGTTGTTGAGGTCGTAGGAACCGGCGATGGCTGCGAACATGTTCCGCACGCGCTCGGGCTTGTCGTCCCTGGTGTGTGGATTCTGGGCCAATTCTTGCTTTGACCATGCCTCGGTTGGTGCGGATTGGTTGCTCACGGGCGATGGTAGGTTCGCGGGCGTACCGTTGTGATGATGATCGAGAGGATTCCCATGCGACTGATTTCTATTGCACTTCTGGCCGTGTTCGCTGTTGGCCTTGGCAGCGGGTGTTCGACGAATCCCGCGACGGGCAAGCGATCTTTGACCTATCTAAGTTGGAATAAGGAAATCGCGATGGGGCTTGAAGCGGCCCCGGGTATGACCGCGCAGTTCGGCGGCGAGGTGCCCGACCGTGAAGCACAGATGTATGTCGATGAGGTCGGTCAACGATTGCTGCAAGGGATCGAAGAAGGTGTGCCCGAGTTGCCTTGGGAGTTTACGCTACTGGATTCGTCGGTGATTAATGCGTTCGCGCTGCCGGGCGGGCAGGTGTACTTGTCGCGCGGCTTGGCGGAGAAGCTTTCGAGCGAGGCGGAGATGGCGGGCGTGATCGGGCACGAGATCGGGCATGTGACAGCTCGCCACGGCAACCAGCGGATCACCAAGCAGATCGGTTTCAATGTCGGCATGGGCGTGCTGGCGATTATCGTTGGGGCATCGGACGAGGACAGCGATATCCGCAAGTATGGCCAGATCGGTGTGCCGGCGCTGGCGATTGGCGGGAATGTTGTGTTGCTCAGTTATGGACGAAATGAAGAACTTGAAGCCGACATGCTCGGCGTGCGGTACATGAGTAGGGCCGGGTACAACCCGGTCGGGCAGCGCATGGTGATGGAGGTTTTGCAAGCGGCCTCAAAGGGAGGTGCCCGCCCGCCCGAATGGCTCAGCACCCACCCCGAGAGCGGCACACGCATCAGCCGGATCACGCAGATGCTTGCGGGGGAATACGCGTACACGCAGAACTCGGCTGAGTATGTCATGAACGAAGCCGAATATCAGCGGCGGATGCTGGCGAGATTAAATCGCCTCGGCCCGCCGGCGCACGGAGCGACGAGTGTTGGGATGCTGGGGAGTTCGTCGTTGTGGTGTGGGCATTGCAACCCAGAGCTTGCCATGTCAGAGTGAGAAGAACCCCGCCCAGTTGTCATGCGCAAAGTTGCAAATCTCGGTGTCGCTGTAGTCTCGCTCGCTCAGTTCATCAAAGAGAACACCCATATCTCCCGCTCGGTTGATCCCGATCGGCAGGTCGTTGGCACCGAATCCGCCGTCGAGGTCGGAGCCGAGGCCGATGTGGTTGGCGGAGCCGGTGAGTTGGCAGATGTGGTCGATGTGGTCGATGGCTTTGGCGATCTCGGGCCTTGCGTTCTCTGATAGTGGCCATTGGATGAATTGCTTGAAGAGGTTGAGCCCGATGATGCCGCCGCGGGCTGCGATGGTTTTGATGGTGTCGTCGTCGAGGTGTCGCTGCCACGCGGGGTTGTTCTGGTCGCCGAGCAGCGATCGGCAGTTTGAGTGCGTGGCACAGATGCGGACATCGGCATGGTCGAGGGCGTCGTAGGTGGCGCGCTGTGAGAGGTGCGAGAGGTCGAGGGCGATGTTGAGGCGGGCCATTTCGTTGATGAGTTCGTGTCCGAGTTTGGTGATCCCGAGGCTCGTGCTGTTGCCGCCGGCGTAGCGGGATTCGACGGCCCATGACAGGCTGATCGCGACCACGCCCCGGCCCGCCCAGAAACTCAGGTGGTGCGGCGACAGGATCGGGTCGGCGCACTCGATGAGGATGCCGAGGTTGATGGGTGATTCTCCTTCTCCCTTTTGGGGAGAAGGTGTCTGCGGAGCAGACGGATGAGGGGATTCTTGAGAACTGACTGAAGACCCCTCACCCCGGCCCTCTCCCTGAAAGGGAGAGGGAGGAAGATCAGGGTCGTTGAAGAACCGGATCATGCCCTCTTTCTTCCAGAGGTGGTAGCGGTTGAGYTGGTTSACRCCYTTGAAATASGCCTCGTTRGCGTCSCCTGGGKGGTAGCAGACGGGTTCRTCGCCRGGGGCGGGCGTGGCCGTGGCTTCGAGGAATATGGTTCCAAGGCAGGCCGACACCCCCGCGGCTTGGAGTTCGGGCAATGTAACCGTGGCTGGCGGGTGGGGCGCGGCCGCTGGGTCGAGGGGTACGGTCATGTCCCTGCCGAGCTCTGCGAGGTAGGCGAGGTCGAGATGGGCATCAAAAATCGGTATGGTAGGTGAAATCACGGACAGACGGTAGCGAATCAGATGACAGAAAGCGATGACGACAAGGGGACACGCTTGGCKCACCAAGAGAATWTCGACGRATTTCGYGCTCCSAAAAAGAGCAACACGGGCAAGTTCATCCTTGTCGGCTGCCTSAGCRTCATCATYGCGACCATGCTGCTGGTCGGTGTSGGRGGCATCATCGYYTGGCAGAACTGGCGAGGCGTTGCTGGCAACATGTTTGTCGCTGGCGCAGACAAAGTCTTTGAAGAGATCCACCTTCCCGATGAGGAAGCCGATGCGCTGGTGCAGCGCGCCAGGTTGCTCGCCGACGAGTTTGTTGGGAAGCGCATCACCTTTGAAGAGCTTCAAAAACTGGGCGAGGCGCTTGCCGACAGCGACATGATGCCCATGCTGATCTCAAAGGCGATGTACGGCGGGTACATCGTGCCGTCGGGGCTGAGCGATGAGGACAAGGAACGGGGCAAAATTGCGTTTGGTCGGCTCGCACGGGGTGCGGTTGAAGACAAGCTGGTTGACGACGATTTCGAGGCCGTGCTCATGCCGCTGAGCAAKMGRGGCGGTGTRTCGATTGTKRTTGACGGTGACGGCGYGAATACAAACAAGGAYTTCCAGATCAAGCCRCCCGGYCAGGCYACCGCTGCGGAACTGYTKCARGTWATCGAGAAYGCAGAGAAACTCGCRGCCGAGAARGARCTCGATCCTGAGCCGTTGGATGTTGATCTTGTCGCCGAGTTCGATCGGCTCGTCGAAAAAACCCTCGGACGCAAACTTGCGCCCGAGGGCGGGTGATGTATTCTTGTTTGATTGCAATTGAGCTAGTACTCGATAGCGCGGTCGAGTGTCTTGGCGTGCTCGACCCACTTCTCGACTTCACTCTCGGTCGGTGTGCGGCGGGTCAGCTTCTTGGCATCGTTGACCTCGAYCATCTTGGCRGCGAGRTTGTCRGSGCGACGCTGGGCCAGCTCGGGCACSGTGTCCACGCCRGCGGCTTCGAGCAGCTCTGAGAACTCCGACCCTACGCCATTGATCCTGTAAAGATCAACCATGTTGGCCCACTTGAGGATGYTGGACTCGGAAAGATCGGTCTTCTCGGCAAGCTCCTTGCGGCTGGCCTTGGTCGCTGTGGCGACGAGCAACGCATCGGTGTCCTTGATGCCGGCGGCCTCCAGCTTTTCGCCGTAGGTCGGGCCGATGCCTTCGACATCTTGGATGGGGTAGTTTGCCATGATGTAAATCTCCTGTGTTTGATTCTCAATAAGCCGGGCGTATCCCGGTCCGATGAAGTCTATCGGGGTCAGCCGAGGAACGCCAGGTCAGCCTGATTCACTCACCATCCAGCCGCCGAGCGGTATATTGAACGAATGTATAGAAGCTCATGTTTCGCTCATCCCGATAGCATATTTGCCAATACCATGGTAACAATTGTATTCCCGACCAGCCCTAGACAAATCCCCGCTGCAAGAACAAAGATCAGCTTCCAATGGTTCCCCGCTGATCCGATGGAATGTACAACATACTCGGGAGAAAACTCTGGAGCACCAAGCACAATGGCCTCGTTTGGCACGCTGCTCTTACGCTCTGCGTAGTACTTGATCCCCAAGTATCCATCAATACCTCGGTCTACCAGAGCTTTCTCTGCATCTGCGATACTGTCAGCACAAATATATATCTCGCGGAAGGTACCACCTTCCTTATTTGTCTTTTTTGCAATAAAGTACGGCATCGCTACACCTCAACTTTCTTCAATTGATCCGCAAACAGAATCTCCGCCTCGGTCTTCTGACGCACCTCATCCGCCGACACGCCCTCGGCGAGTTCGGTCACGCGGAAGCGTTTGGCCTCGGTGTCGAAAACCATGACGCAGAGGTCTGAGATAATCATGTCCACGACGGCTTTACCCGTCAGAGGCAAGTTGCATTCTTTGAGGATCTTGGCATCGCCTCGCTTTGAGACATGGTCCATCATGACGACGACTTTATCGACACCGGCGACGAGGTCCATGGCGCCGCCCATGCCTTTGATCATCTTGCCGGGGATCATCCAGTTGGCGATGTCGCCYKSYTSGGAGATCTGCATCGCGCCGAGGATGCACATGTCGATGTGGCCGCCGCGGATCATGCCGAAAGAGTCGGAAGATGAAAAGAAGGACGAGCCTTCGATGGCGGTGACGGTCTGCTTGCCGGCGTTGATGAGGTCGGCATCGACTTTGTCGTCGGTCGGGAACGGGCCGATGCCGAGGAGGCCGTTCTCGGATTGGAGCCAGACCTCGATGGGTTTGCCGTCGGTTCCGACGGGGATGTAGTTGGCGACGAGCGTTGGCATCCCGATCCCGAGGTTGACGAGGAAGCCGTCTTGGAGTTCGAGGGCGGCACGCTGGGCGATTTGGTCTCGTGTGAGTGGCATGAAGGTAGTGTAGGGGACTTGCACCTGCGGGTGCCACTACTTGTCCGTCTTCGGCAAGTCGTGTGGATAGAGGTGCGGGCACGGCTTGCCGAGGACGGACAAGCAGTGGCACCCGGATCAGTCGCGCTTCTTGGCGGAG
>NVSP01000177.1 GCA_002732755.1 Phycisphaera sp. | reverse complement strand
CATTTTTTTACGTGTCTGAACTGGAATCTGCATGCCRCGCCTCCTTGCTTTGACGCAGTATGACATGCGGAATGTGATCGCGCAAGTTGCTCTAGCCGAAGTACTCGGGTGCGTTGCCGGCTTTCCATTTGATGTTGCAGCCGATGCTGGGTTTCTGGTCAGTCGTTGGCTCTCTGCCTTCGGCGATCGCATGGATCGCGTTGCGGAGGTCGTGGCCGGTGATGGGTTCGTCGCTGCCGGGTCGGGCATCGTCGAGTTGGCCTCGGTAGGCAAGATTCAGATTGTTATCGAAGACGAAGAAGTCTGGTGTGCAGGCGGCTTTGTAGGCTTTGGCAACTTCTTGGGTTTCGTCAAAGAGGTACGGGAATGTGTAGCCGCGGCTCTCGGCTTCTGCTGTCATGCGAACTGGTGCGTCGTCGGGATGGGTGATTGTGTCGTTTGACATGATGGCGACGACACCTATGCCGTGGGACTTGGCATCGTGACCGAGCCTTGCCAGTTCGTCTACGACATGGACGACGAAGGGGCAATGGTTGCAGATGAACATGACGAGGAGGCCCCGAGGGCCAGCAGCGTCTAGGAGTGTGACGCGGTCCTCGCCGGTGTTTTCGTTGTGGTTTGGGAGATCGAAATTCGGGGCTTTGGTGCCGAGCTCGAGCATGGTTGAAGGTGTTTGTGCCACAGCATTGCTCCTTAGATGTCACCCTGGGCGGGCGACGAGGAGCCGCGGATGCCCGAATCGGGCGGAATGAAACGGAGCGGGCGGGATTCGAACCCGCGGTACGGGTAACCCCGCACACCGGATTAGCAATCCGGCCCCTTCAGCCACTCGGGCACCACTCCTAGGGGAGCATGGTACGCACGGATAAGGTGCTTGGCACTGGACGGCGGGGGGAAGTTCTTGGAAGGTTTCGGGGAAGGGCGGCGGGACGCCACCCCTACGGTGCGGAATGTAAAAACGCAGACCAGGCCCGGAGGAATGGGCCTGATCTGCTGGGGATTCTGTTTTTTGGTGGCTGGGCGCGGGGGTTAGATGTCGTCCTCGGGGCGGCGTTCGAGGAGGGAGCGGAGCTGTTTGTTCTCGCGGCGGGTGGCTTCGAGATCGAAGACGAGGTACTTAACGCTGACGCGGAGATAGTCGAGGGAATCCTGAAGCTCGGTGATGGTTTTCTTCATCTGGTCGTGCCTGCCTTTGGTGTCGGACGCGATGGCTTTGAGTTTGTTCTGTTGGTCGCTTGGCAAGGTGTTGATCTTTTCAAGAAGTTTGTTGAACTGGTTCTGGAATTCACGCTCGCTCATGGTGCTGCTCCTGCCTGTTTTGAGATGTCTGCCTGCGGGCAACGAGCCGGGGCTCGGTGCGACTGACAGAACACCTTTCAACGGGCGTGCCCGGCGTGCCAAAGCCGCAGCAAGGTGGGCTGAGTCCAGATAAAAAGCGGGCGCAACACTGACAAGTGGCGTTGGGCGTTGGGTGCTGAGGCTCGTTCCGGGCGTGCGGGTTGGCCGATTGGCGGGGGTGATGCGTTGGGTCAACGCCTAGCGAGGATCCGGCGCAGCGCTTGTTGACCCTCGGGCGGGGCTTTGTCCCCCACTTTGCGGACGGCGGCCCGGTCCTGACGCATCAACTGACCCACGAGATCGCCGGTATGCCGATCAAGGTTTCGGCGGAACTTGGCGTAGTGCGCTTCGAGGTCGTGGCGGAGGATTCTGCTCAGCGGGTCGGCGAGACCGGTTTGCATGGCTGCCCAGTCGAGAAGGGAGCCGCCCTGGTCCGAGAAGCGGTAGAGGCCCAGCGCGTAGGCGAGTCGTTTTTCGAGCGAGATGAACGGATCGAGGGCATCGTCTGGGATTTTGATGAGTCGGTCAGCGAGTTCGAGGTCGCCGATCTTTGTTGGGTCCTGCGAGGCGGCAGGCGCTGAGGCATTCGACGACGGGGCCTGGTTCTTTGCTGGCCTGATATTGGCGACGGCAGCGGCTAGTTTCTTGATGCCTGCTCGCTCGAAGCGGATGGTGAGCCGTTGCGTGGGCTGGCCTTCGATGATGACGGGCTGGATCGCGGTGATCTGGCCCTCGCCCCATTCGGGTCGATCTGCGTGTGTGACTTTGTCGCCGAAGGACCAGTTGGTTGCTGACATAGGGGCCTCTTTGGGAGCTTTCAGGGTCGAAACGACCATACGATGCGGTCGATCCGAACTGGGGCTGGTTTGGAAACGGGGCCTTTCCGGTGCGATCCTGGCATGGAAGATGCCTTGGAACACGGGGGATAGGCTCGCCCGAACCATAGCAGGTGACTAGAATCATGACCAGCAGGCCCGGCTGGTTCATGCCCGTAGGTGTGACCCCGGCAGAGGCCAAGAAGAGCGACATCCATGATCGAAGCATTTAAGAGCGAAGAGATTGTCGATAAGTTTGGCGGCAGGTTCAGGCTGACCACGGTCATCCAGCGCCGGCTTGTCCAGTTGATGGACGGCGCTCGCCCGATGGTTGACCGCCAAGGCCGATCTGATCTTGAGATCGTGGTCGCCGAGATCATGGCTGACAAGATCGAGATCGTCGAACCCGACGAGAACATTGATGTTGTCGAGCAAGCCGAGGAAGCGCTGCTCTAGTCGGCGCACTAGCAACCTCGTGGACACTCCCACTTCAATCAGTGACAAACGCATCGTCCTTGGCGTGTGTGGCGGCATCTCTGCGTACAAATCGGCGGCGCTTACGAGCAAGCTTGCGCAAGCGGGCGCGCATGTGACTGTGCTGATGACCGAGGCTGCGACCAGGTTTGTCACGCCGATGACGTTTCAATCGCTCAGCGGCAACCCCGTGTACACATCAATGTGGGAGCATATCGAAAGCGATGACCCGCAGCATATTGCAACGGCTCGGGATGCGGACTTGGTGATCGTCGCGCCCTGCACGATGGACTGCATGGCGAGACTTGCGACTGGCCGAGCCGATGATGTTGTGACGCTTGTTTTAAGCGCTGTTGATCGGACGAAGACGCCGG
Organism: Phycisphaera sp.; assembly: GCA_002732755.1. GTDB lineage: Bacteria > Planctomycetota > Phycisphaerae > Phycisphaerales > UBA1924. The sequence goes on along the minus strand of NVSP01000177.1, from coordinate 2,905 downwards.
TGCTTCTGGCACCCGCGATGAACGCTGTGATGTGGGCCCAGCCGGCGACGCAGCGGAATCTTGAAACCTTGCGAGGCGATGGGTTCGCGTTCATCGGGCCGGATGAGGGCTGGCAGGCGTGCCGGGCTGTGGGTGCAGGGCGGATGTCCGAGCCTGAGTCGATCTTCGCCGAGGCTGGCCGGCTTCTTGCGGAGTAAAGCCTTTTAGATTCATTGACCTTAGCAGACCGAGCGGGGCCTTTGGGTCTATGATGTCGCTAACCGTCGGAGAGGTGGCAGAGCGGTTGAATGCGCTGGATTCGAAATCCAGTATGGCCTCCGGGTCATCGGGGGTTCGAATCCCCCCTTCTCCGCTTTCCTGTTAGATATACGGCAGAATGTCCCGCACCAGCGGGCGTTTTAGCCGTGTTTCTGCGGGATAATCGCGATTCTTGCGAGTCTCTGAGAATCATTACATCGCACAATTCACGCAGAGATTGGCCCGATTTGGCTATTCGTCTATTTGGGCATAGAGTAGCGGACAAGCCAAGGGGGTAGCAAGAAGAACAGCAAGCACCACGCTCTCGCCGTTGCCAACTCGCTTCAATCACATGTCACCGCATCACACAGCCTGCATCCGCTCCAGACACCACCATCCAGGTGGGCCAAGAGTTTGTGCGCTGCCTTTACGCGGCCTGCGGGCAGCATTCCGAGACTCTAATGACCGGGTAGGCCAATCGCGGATCGCCTCGGACGCACCGCCTGTGCATCTTGATACTGGGCTCAATACCTCCTTTCTGTCTGTAGGTCACGGCCTCCAAAAGCGAAACACCTTGTTCCGTTTCGGCCGGTGTCAATGTACCATGAGCAGTATGTGGGCGGAAGCGATTGTGCCAAACTCGATACGCATCAAGCCGACGCTGCACAGCCTGTGTGCCCAGTGGCAGCGTCGATCGTCGCGCCACGCCTTCACAATTCCAAAGATTCATTCGACTGTTCTGGTAAACTGACATATCTGGCCAGAATTTTGGGATAAACATGCCCTCGATTCAAACCTCATGCTATTTGACTGAGGTCACAATACAATCTAATTTTGTAATTATTTCCCTCAATGTTAGCTGTATCTGAGTTGTTTCAGATTGCCACAGTTGCTTTGCATCTTTATAGTTTCTCGCACCCCGGCCGAGTATGAGCCAATCTAGGGAAGTTTCAGTTTGCAAAGCCACATCAATAAGAAATTGCACACTCGGCCTGCCGCCTCGCAGGTACCGCCGGATGGATTCGCTTGAGATGCCATACATCTCAGCGATTTGCTTACAGGAATGCCCCGCGGTGACTTCTTTCAACCGCTCAGATATGCCTGCCGCGCACTGAGAAGTGGCCCCTCGTTCGGGGCCACTTTTAACCTCTACTTGGATATTTTCACCCATTACCAGCTATCCCCATCCGAGGGTACTTCCTCGTCTGATGGCTCAGGATCAAAGAAGTCTTCGATCCAATCGATGATGATATCGATCACGCTTTCATCAGAACCGTCGTCTGCTGCCGCTGGAAGGGCTGCCATGCTTCCAGCGATGCAAATAGCTGCGATTCCACAAATATGTGCCTGACGTGACGCAATTCCACGGAATTGTGGTTTTTTCATCTCTTACGCTCCTTATTTCGCCCAGCGTTCATCGCTGAGACACAAAGGAGGACGGAAGAGAGCTAGCCGATGTGAGCGGATTCCAAAAAAGAACTACTGTATCCGCTTGTATTTGTCGGTAAGTCTGTCAGAGTTGTGGTGAAACGTGCGGGAGGTGTCTGAGTGACTCAAGAAAGCCAAGAAATTTTGGGCGATGCAGCTATCCGAGAAGATGGATGTTCGCGTGGTCAGTTCGCTCCAGTGGCTCGTTCCCGTGAGCAACTCGCCGCGCGTCTTTTTGAATTGGAGCCGCTCATACGCAACCGCATTCGGCGCAAGCTCAATGCCTCAACCCGTCGTATTTTTGACAGCCAGGATCTTATGTCAACGCTTTTGCGAAGAGTAGACAAACTGGCTGCTGAGGGACGACTTCGCGCTTCGAGTGAAGGTGAGCTTATTAGCTTGCTGCTTCGCGTTGCAGACAACGCGCTTATTGATCAAGGACGCGTCATTACAAAGTTGCGCCGAGTTGATGGTCCAGATGGAGTATGGGCTAAAGAGATGCTGCGAAGAATCGAATCTGGAAGCAAAGAAAATTCGGCACATGTAATCGCCCAAGCATTTGATGCACTTGAAGACGAATCAGATCGTTTTTTGCTTACACTCTGGCTCCGCGGTTTGCCGCATGCCGTTTCGGCGCAAGCACTTGGTATTAGCCCCGAAGCGACTCGGCAAAGATGGTGTACAATTCGCCGTGTTCTCGCGGATTCAGCATGTTGCCAGGAGGATTGAGTCATGGTCAAATTGTCACTCACGTCGGGCGAACCGTCAGACTCTGAGTATGCCGCTATCCTCGCCTCGCAAGCTTCTCAAGGTGATGCGGCCGCAGTCAATGCCATCGACGAGTATGTGGATTGCATACGGCATGACGGCAGCTCTTTCGACCTAGAGTTCTTTCTTTCTGCAATTTCGGGGCTTAGAGATCGGCCTGTTGTCCTTGACACCGCGATTGAATATGCGCTCAACGATCTACAAGATCATGACATGACGTTTCAGGAAGCAATCGAATTGCTACAAGGAAACTACCCGGACTTGGTTGACCAGATTTCAACCGCTGGCGTACTTTCTGCACTCATCAGCGAGACCGCTGGCGTGCGAGTGGCACTTGAGGGTAGTGATCCGCCAATGGATCTTGGGCCAACCGAGGAAGATGGGCGGCCAAGGTACCATCTCTTGGAGCGATGCGGTGTCGGCTCAAGTAGCACGATTTACAAAGCGACAGACCGGCGGCTCACCGATGATT
>NVSP01000176.1 GCA_002732755.1 Phycisphaera sp. | reverse complement strand
CAATGGGCAATAGACATGGTCTGTAGCATTCAAAAGATGCCGAGATCCCAACATGGCATGGGAGCCACCAGCCATGATGCACTATATTTCTGTGGTTATTCCGGGCGCAATATTCCACTTTCTATATTTGGAAGAGTTACTGCTCTTGTTGAGGGCGTAATACAGATTAAACCGTTTGCGGTGTGGTTGTAGACGATTGCAAATATGCGCCGGGTGCCCCGACTTGACATGACTCATCGTGTGGCACTGCTTGCTTGCCAAACAGTGATTCTTTCACACCCACCACTGGCTGCAAGCAGCCAGTGCCACACAATTCAAGATTGATCGCCTTCATGCGAAGCCCTCCCCAGACTCAAATCAAACCTCTCCCGCATCAAGCACCACGCCATCCCATCCACAACGCCCAGCCGTAGAATCCCGCGATGACAACCACYAAYGACCACGACCGCGCGATGACTTGGGCTGCTCTTCTTGGCAAGTGGACCGAGTTTGCYCAGAGCGCGYTGGCGCTGCCGGATGATGATGAGGGWGGKCGGCTCAAAGAAGCGGTGCCCGCGATCATTACGCTGCAAGCCGTCACGCACGCGTGCGCTGAGCTTGGGCAGCTCGAACCGGACGAGCGGGCGCTCGGGGCGGACAAGGCCGAGATGCTGCTGCACAAAAACGCAGCCGAGCTCAACCGGATCTGGTCGGGCGAGCCCATGCCCGAGGCGATCATCGAGATCGTCGAGGATGTCCAGCTCGCGCTGCGGGCCGCGACCCAGGGCGGCTGGGAGTGGGTTGTAATAGAGGAAGCGATCATCACGCCGCACCCGAATGAGATTCTGGAGGCGATGGTCGCGTCTGGTTTCGAGGGCGATCTGTTCCTGCCCACGCCGGGCGTTCCGATCTTTCAGCACGCGCCGGCGGCGTTTGTCCGGGGGGTCGAGCCGGGCTCAGAACTGGGTGCGATGGTCTTCGAGTTGATCCCGGCGTTTCTTGAGGGAGTCGGCGAGCCGGGGCCGGTTCCGATCGCCCGGCAGGTGTATCGGCAGTTCGATTTCTCAAAGGGCGGCCCGGTCCGSGAYCTYGTCCAGCCGATGGATGCGACCCTGACGCCCGGCCAGCCCTTGCTAATCCCCGCGATTTTGGCGGGYGTTGTCCAGCCSATYTCGCTGCCGATCCCCGGCACSGAGCACCAGAAGCCGTTGCCGGTCGAGTTCGGGGCGTCGGAATAGGTCTGAATCGCCGGTCGTCGTCTATAGTGGTTCCCCGTCTCGCCGAGGCGGGTACGAAGACCGCACAATCGAGCAATTAGCCGAGGAGACGCCTTGATGGGTCGCGCCAAAATCAGCATCATCGGAGCCGGGAACGTCGGAGCAACCTGNNCCCACTGGGCCGCTCAGAAGGAGCTTGGCGATATCGTCCTGCTCGATATCCCACGCAAGGATGCCCCCGATCAGCACATGCCAAAGGGCAAGATGCTCGACCTCGCCTGTTGCGGCCCGATCGAGCGGTTCGACTGCTCGCTCACCGGCACGTTCGACTACAAAGACATCGCTGGCTCGGATGTCGTGGTTGTGACGGCGGGCATCCCGCGCAAGCCCGGCATGAGCCGCGATGATCTTGTCGAGACCAATGTCAAGATCGTCAAGAGCGTGTGCGAGAATATTAAGGAATACGCACCAGACTCAATCGTCATCATCGTGTCCAACCCGCTCGAYGCGATGGTCTACACCGCRTGGAAGGCSACSGGCTTCCCSRCYAACCGCATCATGGGCCAGGCYGGCKCSCTCGAYKKYGCMMGRTWCCGCRCGTTCATCGCRTGGGAASTCGGCKKCWSSRTCGAAGATGTCMRSGCCSTCYTSCTSGGCGGYCACGGCGACGACATGGTCCCRYTYSYWCGCYKCACMAGCGTCCACGGCATCCCCGTCACCGAMMTGMTSKMYRAMGMRAMAATCGAMKCATGCGTCSAGCGCGCCAARRWMGGCGGCGGCGAARTCGTCAAGCTCATGGGCACCAGCGCCTGGTACGCCCCCGCCAGCGGCACGATCCAGATGGTCGAAGCCATCGTCAAGGACAAGAAGCGGATCATCCCATCCGCTGCCTACCTCGACGGCCAGTTCGGCGCCAAGGGCCTCTTCGTCGGCGTGCCCGCGCTGCTTGGCAAGGACGGCGTAGAGCAGATCGTCGAGTTCAAGCTCAACGACAGCGAGCAAAAACTCTTCGACGAATCCGCAAGACATGTCAAAGACCTTGTTGATACCGTTATCCGTATGTTCCCGGAACTCGCATAAACAGATTACACCAAGATACAGATCTCGCCAGAAGGCAGGTCAGGAGAGATGAACTATGAAGCCACGATGGATAACAGCACCACTGATCGGTCTCGCCCTTGTCGGCGGATCGGCGATCGGTCAGGATGAAGCCGTTGAAGCGCAGCCAGAACCAAAGCCCCAGTTGGTTGAAGCGCCCGAAATCGAGATGACATTCTCAGACGAAGAGATCGCAAAGGCAGCAAACATGCTCACGGGCGTGTGGAAGACTTCCACTACGGTCCGTGAGTTTGGCACCAACGGCGAGACCGACATCGTGATGTCGATCGGCCCAGCAACGATCACGGGCCTGAGCGATGCGCTCTATGTCGAGGTCGCGCGTGCCGACGGTGTGGCTTCCCCATACCGCCAGTCGATCATGCAGTTGTACCGCTACAAGGGCGAGCTTCGGCTTCGGACATTCGACCTGCGCGATCCCGGGGCCGCGACGGCGCTCTTGGGCATGTGCTTCACGCCAGAGGTCTTCCCGGCGTTTCTCACCGCAGCCGAGTTTTTCCCGACGATGGACATCGACCTCGCCCCAGACGGCGATGGCTTTAGCGGCGCATCGCCCGCGGCCTACCCCGACCACCGCGGCGGGGCGGTCCAGATGACAAGCTCAATCAGCTTCGATGGCACAACCATCAATGTTTCGGACATCGGCTTCGGCACCGACGGCGAGGTCGCGTGGTCCGTCGGCAGCGACAGCCCAGTCGAGTTTGTCAAGGCCGAGGATGTTGTTCGTGTCGATCGATACGACGACGGCCTTATCGTCACACACTTTGTTGATTCGGATAATGATCCGGTGGCAGACGGGGACTTTATTATCGTTGACTATGTCGGCAAGCTCGCCGACGGCACCAAGTTCGACGCATCCTTCGATCGCGGCGAACCTTTCCGCTACCAGTATCCCGGCTCACTCATTCAGGGATGGTTGCGCGCAGCCGAGGGTATGGCGGTCGGCGATCGCATCCGYATCTACANCCCATCGGAGCTGGGATACGGCGAGCGCTCAATGCAACGCATCCCCGCTGGCTCCAATCTCGTCTTCGATGTCGAATGCGTCTTCATCGAACGAACCGAGGCACAAGAAGCCGAGCCAGACGAGACGCCTGCCCAAGGCGAATAAACCGGTCGCCAACACATTTCACCTTGCAGGCCCGCACCGGCGGGCCTGTTTCTTTTTTGGATGATGGGCACCGCTCGATTTGATACCATGCCCGCGAACATTAAAGCCGTACCGGAGCAATCGACATGGACCAGCAGACCGCAGCACGACTCGAACAACTCGAAACAAGCATGGCACAGCTCACCAAGAACGCCAAACGCTGGAAGCTCGCCTGCGCCGCACTCGGGCTGGGGGTTGTCGGCGTGGTCACGCTCGCGGTCGGCCAACTCCCCGGCAGGGTGCTCGATATTGTCACAACCCAAGAACTCCGCATCGTCGATGCGGATGGGAACATGCTCGTCAAGATCGGTCAAGACGACGACGGCGGCACGCTCTTCCTCAACAACACAAACGGCAACTCCATCTTCGAGGTCTACGGCGACCGCCAGAAAAACGGAGTGCTCATGCTCTCAGACAACCAAGGCAGGACGCGCGTCGGTGTCGGCGCAGCCGAGACAGGCGGGCAGGTGTACATCAACAACGCAGAGGAGATCGCCGGGGTGACAGCGGGTATCGACGAGAGCGGCCGGGGCGCTATCGCCATCAACAACGAGGCGGGCACAACTCAAATCTCGCACTCGGCAGACAGCGAGGGCGGCGTGATGCGGGTCTACAACACACTCGGTGCCGAGGTGGTCGAGGCGTTCGCGGATGAAAACTTCAGAGGCCTTCTCGCGGTCAATGGCTCAAGATCCGGCGACCGTGGCACAATCATCGGGAGCGACGACGACGGCGGCGCAGTCAGCATCTTCAACAACGACGGCATGAAAACCGCGTGGATGTACTCTTCGACCGAGGGCCGAGGTGTCGTGGCGACTTTCAACGACACCGGCGACCAACGCAGCTCGCTCAGCTCCGATGCCGACGGCGGCAGCCTCTTCCTCGCCAACGAGCAAGATGTCGCGGTCGTTGGGCATTTCGTCGATGAAAACGGTCGAGGCGTTTTGGCCATCCGCGATGACAACGGCGAGAACCGCATCACGCTCCATGTTGACAACGACGGCGGCGCGTTCATGCTGAAAAACGCGAAGGAAGTCACCATTATCGAGGCCTACGCATCGCCCGAGGGCGACGGGCTGTTCATCATCTCCGACCGCACCGCCAACACCCGCCTCGAACTCGTGGGCAGCATTGACACCGGTAACATCAGATACTGGGACGCTGCATCGACAGATTCCGCCGCAAGAATCGAGTCCGCCGAGGAGTAGATCCGAGGTCATACAATCCTCGCGATGACCAAACGAGACTACTACGAGGTGCTCGGCGTGAGCCGATCTGCAAGCCAAGACGAGATCAAAGCCGCCTACCGCGATCTCGCGCGCAAGTACCACCCCGATATCAACAAAGACGATGATGCGCAAGGAAAGTTCGTCGAGATCCAAGAGGCGTACGATGTGCTCTCGGACGATGAGCAAAAGCAGATGTTCGACCGCTTCGGGCACATCGGAGATGCCGGCTCGGCCCGCCCAGGTCCGCGCGGCGGGCCTGGTGGTAGTGGAGTTCAGGTCGATTTCGATGTCGATGACCTCGGCTCTATGTTCGACTCGTTCTTTGGGGGCCGAAGCGACGGGCCGTTTGGACGCCAGCAAGCCCAAGGCCCGCGCCGTCAGCAACCAAGAACACCCGACACACGCCACACCATCGAGATCGATTTTGTCACGGCCCTCACCGGCGGCAAAAAACAGATCGACATCAAACGAGGCTCAAAGAGCGAATCCGTCGAGGTCACCATCCCCGCGGGCATCACCCACGGCAAAAAACTCCGCGTCCGAGGTGTAGGCCACGCAGACCCCAGCCGACCAGGAAAGAATTCAGATCTCATCCTCACAATCAACATCGCCAGCCACCCCCTCTTTCGCAGAGGCGAGAGCGCCCGGGGCGAGAAGCACGCCGACATCTTTCTTGAACTCCCGATTACCTTCGCCGAGTCGGCGCTCGGGGCCAAGGTCGATGTCCCGACACCCGCCGGCACCGCCACGATCACCATCCCAGCCGGCAGCACATGCGGCACGCAACTCCGCCTCAAGGGCCAAGGCTGCAAAACCACCCCAGCCGGGGATCTCTATGTCGAATTGCGCATCGTCCCGCCCCCTGCCGATGCTATTTCTGACCAAAACAGGGCGGTGTTGCAGAATCTCGGTGACCAGACACCCGTCCGAACCGGGGAGGGTTGGCCCAAACCGCCGACACCATGAGCGGGACGCTAAACTCTTGGGCTTTGGCAACGGACGCCGATGATTCTCACTCATGATAATCGCATGACCTAGGTCCCGGCGGAGCACCGAGATCAGGGCAGGGGGGCCAGCTCCGCGTGGTAAAGCAGCGACATCAACTCTTTGTCGCGATCCTGTGTCTTTCCGATGCAGCGGTCGTGATGCTCGCCTGCTATCTCGCGTGGTTGCTTCGGCTCTACATCGCCGCCGACCCCGACCACGACACCTCCACCCCGTGGCACGACGTCGACGTCGAGG
>NVSP01000175.1 GCA_002732755.1 Phycisphaera sp. | reverse complement strand
CGCTCTGCCCGGCAGGTGGGCTGGGCAGATTGGCCGCTGTAGCTCAGTGGTAGAGCGCACCCTTGGTAAGGGTGAGGTCGTGAGTTCGACTCTCACCAGCGGCTTTGTGGGTGTGGTTGGCGAGACCTTTGGGTTCTCGGCAGCTATGCTTGATTGCTGACATTTGCGTGTCGGTGGTGGCCTCGTCGTCTTTGGGAACAAAGGCGGAGTTGGCCGGAAAAATGCGTTAGAAGACAGGGTTTCCTTGCTCGAAATGGCCTCGGTTTGGCCRTTTGAGCATGGGGGGCCGGGGTTTGGGCTTTGTGGCTCGGATCTATTTAGGAATATCGTTCGCGGCGGCGGTTCACCCACCTCTTGGGTGCCCGGGCAGCTTCGGATTTTGGAGGTTCAAAGCTATGGCCAAGGGTGTATTTGAGCGCACCAAGCCGCATGTGAACGTGGGCACGATTGGTCATATTGACCACGGCAAAAGCACGCTCACAGCGGCAATGGTTGCAAGGGCAGCAGCAAAGGGACTCAGCGAAGCAAAGAGCTACGCMGAGATCACCAAGGGCGGCACGGTTCGTGACGCGAACAAGACCGTGACGATCCATTCATCGCACTGTGAGTACGAAACCGAATTGCGGCATTACGCACATGTCGATTGTCCGGGTCACGCGGACTTCGTCAAGAACATGATTACGGGTGCAGCCCAGATGGACGGCGCGATCCTCGTGGTTGCCGCCGACTCTGGCCCGATGCCTCAGACCCGCGAGCATGTGTTGCTTGCGCGTCAGGTGGGTGTGCCTTATATCGTTGTGTTCATGAACAAGATTGATCTTGTTGATGACGAAGAGCTTGCTGACCTCGTCGAGATGGAAATCCGCGAGCTTCTGGACAAGTACGATTTCCCGGGTGACGACACCCCGGTCATCCGTGGTCAGTCCAAGGCTGCTCTGGAAAACCCAGAAGACGACGCGATCTGCAAGCCCATTGATGAGCTGTTCAACGCGATCGACACCTACATCCCAGAGCCTGTCCGTGAATCGGACAAGCCCTATCTTGTGGCTGTTGAAGATGTCTTCTCGATCAAGGGTCGTGGTACAGTTGCCACGGGTCGTATCGAGCGAGGGACCGTCAAGGTCGGCGATGACGCTGAGATCGTGGGTTTGGTGGACAGCCACAAGACCACGGTTACGGGTGTTGAGATGTTCAACAAGACCCTCGATCAGGGCATCGCCGGCGACAATGTCGGCATCCTGCTCCGCGGTGTTGAGAAGGATCAGATCCAGCGCGGGCAGGTCATCTGCAAGCCCGGTTCGATCAAGCCTCACACGAAGTTCAAGGGTCAGGTGTATGTCCTGACCAAGGATGAGGGCGGCCGTCACACGCCGTTCTTCTCGAACTACCGTCCTCAGTTCTTCTTTAGAACAACTGATGTGACTGGTTCGATCAAGCTTCTGGGCGGCGCAGAGATGTGCATGCCTGGCGACAACATCGAGGTCGAGGTTGATCTTGGTGACAAGCCGGTTGCGATCGAAGAGGGCCTGCGTTTTGCGGTTCGCGAAGGCGGCCGGACTATTGGTTCGGGCACGGTGACTTCGGTCATCGAGTAAGGACAGGTATTAGGCACTGGGCACTAGGCACTGGTGCTGAATAAGATTTTTCCGGTCCGCTCGTGAAAGTGGGCGGACCGGCTTTGTTTGGAAGATGCGGCGAGGGGTCTGGTGGGCTCATCGGTTGCGGATTGAAGAAACGGGAGGCCAGTGATGGCGAAGAAGAAATCAGGCCGCGAAAGTGTGTGGCTCCAGTGTACCGAGTGTCTTGATCTGAACTACCGGACATCGCTGAATGTCAAGGGTGGGATGCCTGAGAAGATGAAGGAGGGGATCAAGAAGTATTCCCCTCGTCTTCGCAAGCACACGCTGCACAAGGTCAAGCGGAAGTAATCAGATGGCCAGATAGCAAATGGCCAGAGGGGATCTGAATTTGGCCCTCTGGAGTTTTGGATATCTGGCCCTTTACCTGCGCCAGTAGCTCAATTGGTAGAGCAGCGGATTCCAAATCCGCAGGTTAGGGGTTCAAGTCCTCTCTGGCGTGTTTGATGGATTGGGCGGGTTTGGCGGTGGGCCGGCGCGTTGAAAGAAATGGAACGATTATGAACATCGGCATCTACAAGCCGGGTCAGGGATATTGGGTCCGGGTGTTGACCGCGATTTTTGCGGGTGCGCTCGTGCTCTCTGGTGCAGCGTGGGCTTGGAAGCAGACGGTGCAGTACCGCCCGCCGACCCCGACATGGAAGTTGCAACTCGTTACGATCGAGGGCACGCTTTCGCCGGGCGTTCAGGTCGATATCTATGACATGACCGATGAAGGTCCGGTCCTGATGGGGACCGCGGTCGTCGACAGCTTTACGAAGGGGCAGGCCCGCACGGGTGAGGTTGAGGTCTCGAACATCCAGCTTCAGGGCGATCGGTCGCTTGTCGAGGCGGACCAGGTTGTTGTTGAAGACATCATGGGCCAGGATTCGCCGTTTAGCGCTCGGGTTCCGGCTGGTACCGCGTTTGGTATCCCGGCGTTCGAGGTGATTTATGTGCAAGCGGGGATTGCGGGTGCGGTTCTTTTGATCGGCTCGCTGGTGACCTTTATCTTTGTAGGCGCCAAACGCCGGACGGTTGATTTCCTGATCGCCACCGACGGCGAGATGAAGAAGGTCAACTGGTCCACGCGCAAAGAAGTGCAAGGCTCGACGGTTGTTGTGGTCATCGCGTCGTTCATGCTTGCGTCTGGGATCTTTGTGGTTGACTATGGGTTTGGCGCGTTCTTCAAGCTGATCGGGGTGCTGCAAACATGAGTACTGCAGAGCAACAGACCGGGCAACAAGGTGACGAGGTAACTATGTCTGAGCACGAGAAGCCAGAGAACGAGACACCCAAGCAAGAGGCTCCGGTTGAGACAACACCCGAGGCCGAGGTGCCCGCACCAGATCCAGCCGAGGAGCCAACTCCCGCTGAGTCAGCGATGGATGGCACGCCCGACGATGTTGACGATCTGATTGCCGAGGATGAGCCGGTGCGTGCTGAAGGCATGGACTGGTTTGTGTTGCGAGTTGCATCGAACAAGGAAAGCTCGGTCCGCGAGACGCTGCTCCGCAAGGTTCAGATCGAGAGMATGGACCACTTGGTTGCTCGGATCTTGGTGCCGATGGAGAAGACCAAGACGATCAAGGGCGGCAAGCAGCGGATCACGCAGACGAAGCTGTATCCGGGGTATGTGTTTGTTGAGATGCGTCTTGAAGAAGACGGCCGAATCCCGCAGGATGTGTTTTTCCTGATTAAGGAAACGACGGGCGTTGGTGATTTTGTGGGTACTGCAGGTCGTCCGACGGCTTTGCAGCAGCACGAGATCGAGAAGATGCTGCAAGACAGCCGCAAGCCTGAAGACGAGCCGACGATCAAGCTTTCGTTCGAGAAGGGCGAGGCGGTCACGATCAAGGAAGGCCCGTTCGAGGGTTACGAGGGCACGGTGGACGAGTTGCTGCCTGAGAAGGGTTTGGTTCGTGTGCTGGTGACGATCTTTGGTCGTCAGGCCCCGGTCGAGCTTGAAGAGTGGCAGATCATCAAGACCGCGGACGCCTGATCGTCCTTGGATGACATGAAATCGACTTGCCGGCGGCCTGTGCAGGGCCGCCGGTTTCTTTTTTGAACCCGCCGGGCGATGGTGGCTGTATACGCTGAATCGGCAGCGGGCACATTCTTTGTGATGGAGCGAGCATTGGTCGAGGGTGAGCACAATCAGGAGAGTTCGGCGATGCTTTTTGAGCGTCAGCGCCAGGAGCAAGCCGAGCGGGTGGCGATATTTGAATCGGGCGGCAAGCCGAAGAAGCGGGGGCGCAAGCGCCGGGCGTTTTCTGTGGTTGTGTTGTTGCTCTTGGTTGTGGGGTTCTTTTTGCCTCAGCTTGTTGGGGTGTTTGGCAAGGGGATTGTCGAGTCGCGGGCATCGGCTGCGATCGGCGCGGATGTGCGGATCCAGCGGCTCGGTTTGTCGTGGTTTGGCTCGCAGCGCGTGACGGGCCTGCGGGTTGTCGACGGTTCGCTGCGTGAGGCGGCGGATGTTGACATTAAGGCGAGTAAGTCGCTGATCAGATTGCTTACGGATTGGAAATCGTTTGGGACGGTGACGGTGAGCGGGTCAGTGTTGTTGGATCAGACAGATGGACCGTTGGCAGAGATCCTCGGGGGTAAGGCTAAGCCGGCAGAGGATGCTTCGCCGGGCGGATTACGGATGGATTYATACGGCAAGGTCGTGCTCGATGGGCTTGCGGTTCGGTACCGGAGCGATGCGGTTGATATTGCAGCCGATGGTGTTGTTGGGAGTATGTCGATTGATGGCGGAGCTGGGATCGATGTTGCGATCAGTAGCCCGAAAGTGGTGCGAGATGGTGTTGAGAGCGAAGTAGAACTGAACGCGGCGATTGGTAGCTACTTGGATTCATCCGGCGAGCTTGATATCCAAAAATCAACGATTACTGGAACACTCAAAATCGCAAGCGACCGCTCGCCGGTTGGGCTTGTGCTAGGGGATGGGTTTTCGGTTGGTCGGTCCGAGCTTTTGGTGGAGTTTGAGGGCGGGCTTGGGCGTGGGACGGCGAGGGTTGCTCATGGCACGCCGGAGTCGGCGGTTGAGTTGCCGCTTGCGTACCGCCTTGGTGATGGTGCGTATGTGCTGGAGGTTGCCAAGGGCGGCTCGGCAGAGTTTGGTTCGGCATTGACTGCGGCGCTTTTGCCGGAGATCGCCGAGTATGTGGGCCAAGAGATCGTGCTGGAGTCTGGGCGTGTTGTTGTATTGAGCGAGTTGCCGGGCGTGTCGGTTTGGATCGATGAGTTGTCGGTCGAGGTGCCGATGTCTGGTGGGTTTGATCTTGGCGCGTTGGTCGCTCGGTTGACGATCGAGACGGGTGAGTTGCGCGGGCTGCTCGACGGCGAGGCATGGTTGGTCGAGCCGATGGCGGTGGACATAAGCACGCGCGGCGTTCGGCGTGGTGTGCGGGTAGAAGCGGTGACGACGGCGCAGCTCGCAGGGCGCCCGGCAGGAATATTTGTTCTCAATGCAGAAGTTGAGGATTTATTTGATGAAGCCGGGGTGCTGCCGAGCGGTGCGGATGGGGTTGTTCAGGCTCTTCTTGCGGGGCTGCGAGGCGGGTTTGAAGTCAACGATGTTCAGACGGCGCTGATCGAGTCGGTCATCGGGCCGCTGCTCACTTCGGCTGGCGTGGTGCTTGGTGAAGACCTTGGAAAGACGGTCGCGGCTGAGGTATCGTTCTCGGGCGGCGCGCAGCAGGTCGCGCGGGTATGGATTACATCGGACAATCTCCAGTTCGGCGGCGGGTTTGTGATCGATGATGGGGTGATCCGCACGGACGGGGCGGGGGTCCGGGCGCAGGCGGTTTCGATGGCGCCGTTGCTCTCGCGGCAGGTTGATATTCCGGGGCTTGAACTGACCAGCGGCGGCGGGGGCGAGCTTTGGGTGCGAGATCTTGCGGTGGATTTTGGTCGGCTCGCGGGGGATGGAGCTGTTGATTGGCGAGCGGTGTCGGGGTTTGTCGAGCTTCGGCTTGGGCCGATGTTTGGAACGATTCTGGATCAAGAAGAAATAAAAGAAATTGAAACATCGGCGTCGGCTGTGTCGGTGGATCTGCTCGATGTGCAGGCTGGTGCATCGGTGGCGATGGGGATGTCGGTGCGGGTCGCCGACGAGCCAGCGGGTGAGTTGAGTGTTTCGCTTCTGGCGCAGGATCTTGTGGGTAACTCCGGTGCGCTGATTGCTGGTGTGCCGACGGTCGAGGGAGAGGTGTCGCTGCGTGGGGCGATGACTCGGCTTGCGCAGCCGATGGTTGAGGCGTATGGATTTGTTCTCGAAGATGATTTTGGGCCGACGGTTGATGTGGTCGCGCAGGTAACGGCACTGCGCGAGGAGGG
>NVSP01000174.1 GCA_002732755.1 Phycisphaera sp. | reverse complement strand
AAGCCCATTCCCTCTGGGCCTGGCAATGCACCCGGCGAAGGATCGACGAAGACAACGAGGTCGTCGTTGAGCATCTCGGCTCCCGAGTCACCCTCGAGATCCRCCTCGCGCACCAAAAGTGGAACGCCGGTTGTTGGCTGTTCAGCAAGATCAACCACAGATGCGARCGCGACTTCGCCCGTTTCAACAAACAGATTGCGGAGTTCACGCACGACACGCGTGCCGGCGGCGTTTGTTGAGACGACTGCAATATCAAGATCGCCGTCGTCGTCTAGATCTGCGAGCGCCACCGAGCTTGGCAACGGATCAGGGTCGGCGGGGTCGAGTTGCAACGGCAACTCGATGTGATCGGCAAACCCCCTGCTTCCCGGTCCTGTCACATCTGAGATATTGATGAGAACAGAAACCGTGCCGGCTATTTCGTTAATGGTAACGATATCTGGAAAACCGTCGTCGTTGAGGTCGTCGGCCCGAAGTTCTGTTGGCCCATCGCCGACATTAAATCCCCTCGTCTCGAACATACCCGGGCTGGCTGCGGGGTTTGATGCGACGACCACCTTGTCATCATCATTCGATGTTGCGCAGTAGCCTTCGATTAGGATCGCGGCTGCGCCATCGGTATCGATCGGATCAACGCTGTCGGGGTCATCGCACACATCAATATCGCAGTCGTCCCATATTGGGCCTGTGAGAATGGCGGCGGTCGCAACGCCAGAGTCTTCGTTATCCGTGAGGACGATTAGCCCAATCGGAGAATCCAGAAAACCAAGATCGGGACCACGCTGCAAGCCTGGCATGAAGTTTGATGTTGCAAGATCAAGAATCCGTGCGCCCCTTCGCAGCAGAAGCGGCGGCGCTTGGGCCTCAAACACCGGGATCATCTGCGATGAGTCCGCCTCTAGCAAGAATACATCGGATTGGTTGAAATTGAGCGAGTTACCGAATGCTATTTCTATCGCGCCATCGCCGTCAAAGTCCCCCGCTTCCACAGCGATCGGGCTGTTTGCGATCAATCCCGTAAAGAGCGCGAGTGAGTGAAACTCGAACCTACTCTTTCCGCCCGGCCCGCCGATGAAAACAGCGAGGCCTCCTTGATCAAGACCGTTTGGGAGTCTTGGGTACGCAACCACGGTATCGGCAAAGCCATCGGGCAAGCCGTTGGGGCCGCCGGTGATATCAAATACCACCGCGTCTGCCGGCGTTGCGAGCGCGGTGAAATTGCTGCTCCCCAATGTTGGATCGAGTATAACAGTTGGGATCAGGTCAACGCTCGATCCGCCGGGCTGGTCTGTGTAGCTGGGCATCAGCGAGCCCTGTGTTGGCACTCCCTGATCAATGACAGCAATCTTTGGCGCGTGTACAACATCAAACATGGAAGCAGCATTGTCGATGTCATCAGCTATTACAACCATAACGGGAACGCCTGCATTTGGTACAAATCCGCTTCCGGCATGCGCTACGAGACCACCCAGAAGAGAGACATTCCCGGCGACACTAAGTTGGTCTATATCGAGAACATCTCTGAGTTGAACCTCGACAACCCCCGCTTCGCCCGGGAAGAAAATACTTTCTTGGAAAAAATCGCCAAGGACACTCATGCTTACACGAGGCCGAACAACCCCTGCGTTTTCAACATCGGTCTGGATACTTCCTTTCCCTTCGAGCACGCCGCTGGGTGCAATCACCATTGGCCCGCTTGCGATGACTTGGGATTCGGTCATCGAAATCGTTGCGTTTTCAACGAGGAGTAAACCATTGACATCAAGCACCGCGCCCGGTTGGAGATCAACCCGCGTCGCTATGTCATAGTCGACAACTTGAACTTGGTCATGCCCGGTACCGACAGCCGCGAGTTGCGTGATGCCCGCTGCATCTGTGCCCAAGACTGCAACCGAAGCCGCCCGAAGCAAGGGCCGGATCGCGAGTCCTCGGCGATAGTTTGTGCCGCCAATATTCTCTAGTAGATCAACCCGCGAAGCACGCTGCGAAGCGGCAAGCAGATCAGTGTCATGGTCGCCGTCGGCATCAACAGGTATGACATTGCAGAACACAGCGCCGGGATCAATGATCGTGCTGGCAAACATGGGGAACGGGTTGCTTATATTAAGAAATAGTGTGATTCCGGCATCTTCACTCATGAAGAGATCGGTCAGGCTGTCCTTGTTCTGGTCTTCTCGGCTGAGTGTGTTAATCCCTCTGAGATCAATGCTTGACATCGGATAGCAATCGATATCGCCCGAGCATTGGCCGTTGGCAACGAAATCGCGTTCCTGGATCAGAATCGGTGTAAACGAGGGAGCCGGAGCGGCGTCGCTTCGGAGCACATACAGATGATAGCCAACGCGACCGGGCACGCTTGTGTCTCGTTTTTCGCAATGTATTGCAATATCACGCCCGCCATCAAGGTCAAAATCACAAACCACAACACCAAACGAGATGCCATTGCTCACGACTGGGAATGGAACAAAGGTATAGATTGGAACAGCTGCCCCATCGCTTCTAAACCATCCT
This sequence comes from Phycisphaera sp., assembly GCA_002732755.1. Taxonomy (GTDB): domain Bacteria; phylum Planctomycetota; class Phycisphaerae; order Phycisphaerales; family UBA1924. Next base: position 3,575 of record NVSP01000174.1, on the reverse strand, counting down.
TGCCCGGTGACCAGATCGATATCGCCGTCGAAGTCAAGATCGTTTGGGATGAGATGCTGCGCAGTCTGACCCGTAGCCGCCGAGTGTGAGACATAGCTTGGTGTTGCCGAAACTTGGCCGATGTGAATCCGGAGATCAGTTGATCCGCCGATGTCACGGATTGTTGCGATGTCGTCGATGCCGTCGTTGTTGAAGTCCCCCACCGCGACCGGGCTGTGTTGCGCTGCGGCTGTGCTGTCAACCGGGTAGCCGGTCCAGCCCGTTGTCGAACTGGCATCTGGCGCATACACCGCGACACCCGCTGCGTGCGGCATCCCCGTCCCGCCGACTTCATCGCCGACGACGACGAACCCTGTCACTCCGGAGTTTGAGATTGGGATTGATATCGCTGCAGATGCGACAGGGCGACCGATTAGATTTTGGAATGAACCCAGCGACAGATCGGCGTCGATTGTTCGCCGAGTAAAGCGGCGCTGGCCAAGGATTGCAAGATCGGTCCCTGAAACAAAGGCGCTGCTGTCAGGGATCGTCAGTGATGTCCGAAGTACGCTCCCGCTATCACCGGTAACTGTTACGACCGCCCCCGTCGGAATCTGAATATCGCCATCGAGTTCAATGAAGCCGCCCGGCTGGGGAGAAAGCATCGCTCCATCGGCAAGTATGAGCGAAGCCTGATCGCCGAGCACGAAGTTGGCATCGCTCACAACCTCAAGCGCTTTGCCCGCGAGGTCAATAGAAGGATCGCGTAAGATCCTGTCCTCCGTGGCGAGCAAGACTTCGCCTGGATTCGCGCTTGCCACAGCATCGGCAAACGTCGCGTGCTGTGATCCTGAGTTTATATTCTGAATCGGAACAACATGTGCGAACCAGTCGAGTCTGCCTGTGCCCGGAAAGACCATCGCCACATCGGGCATGCCGTTGGCATCGATATCGCCGATCGCAACAGCATCACAAAACGCGGGCGATGCCCCGAGGAATCGTTGGGTGAAGGTAGGTATTGTGTTTCCATCACTTTCGAGAACAACAGCGTCGAGTCCGGTGCCGATCGCAACAACGAGGTCCTGATCGCCGTCTGAGTCGATATCGATTGAGGACACAGACCTTGGATCACCGAGTTGGACATTGACCGAGTTTACGAACGCTGGAATCGGAGCGCCGTTGTTGATGAACCCAGAGATACTCCCAGTCCCGGCAGCCGCGACCGTGATATCCAGTGCCGAGTTACCACCGAGACTGCTGATCGATAACGAAACGGGGTCAACAAGGTTGGTATCGATCGTTTGGAATTGGAACGTAGGGTTGGCGTTGCCGTTGTTTATCCACCACACAACCCGGTTTCTGCCGTTGGGCGTCCCCGGTGTTTCAGATACTGCTGCGATGTCGAGCGAGCCGTCGCCATCGAGATCTGCAACCTGAATGTCTATAACATTTTCAAGCATACCGGTGCCCGAACTGAGCGGGTTGGCAGTAAAGGTAGGGTTGACAGCTCCGTCACTTTCGTACCACACAACATGACCCTGGTTTTGCAACTGATTCACATAAAACGACACGACAATGTCAGTATCGCCGTCGCCGTCGATGTCACCGGCGCGGGCTGCGTTTACTCGGCCCCCGATGTCGCCGGAACTGATCGGCCCAAGAACAACCGGGACGAACTCAGCGGGAAGCCCGCCTTCGTTTCTATACCAAACAACCTGGTTGCTCGGAATCATGACTGATGCAAGAACATCGAGATCACCATCGCCATCAACATCCGCAGCCGAGGCGTGTAGGGCGTTTGCAATATTGTTGGCAATCGTGTGCTGTATCGGAAAATTGGGATTGACGTTGCCGTCGCTCTCGAACCAGACAATCTGGCCGTTGGTCCCCGTGGATGCGAGCAAGTCGAGATCGCCATCGCCATCAAGGTCGGCGCATTCGACAGACATCAGCCCATTCAAGCCGGTGACGACAGAAGGATTCGATGCGAAAGAACTGTCCTGGGCTGCCGAGTTCGTTGCTATCAGCAGAGCTGCTTGCAGCGCAAGAACACTTCTGCCCTTGACGGCGTAATATCCCTTGATTGAAATTATCTGCACGGGTTCCTCCCGAAAATTCCCCCACTCTCACGACAGGGCTGTCCTGAAAGTATCCGAGAATGGCTCGCACTCACGACATTTGTTTGCAATTTCGCTGCTCATCGGGCCACCAACTCTATTTTTGTACTAATATCTTCGAATATGATCGGATTTGGTTCGGGTTTGTCGTGCTCGGCCTTGGTTTGCGGATTGTTCCGCAGGAGAACCGCTGCACGCCACAGTTGGCGTTTTGCAGCCAGATCGTCTTTGACCACGGGAGTACTTCAGCATGGCAGACTTTGAATCACCGACCTCCGACGGCCACTTCGTAACACAGCTTTTGGACAAAGTACGCATCGGTGAATCCGGTGCGCGCGATCAACTTGTCGATGCTGTGTACCAGACACTCAGGCATATCGCCGAGCATCAGAAACAGTACGTGGGGTCGCAGACACTAGACGCCGAGGCGCTCGTGGGCGAGGCATACTTCAAGGTGCTAGGCCAAGAAAACGTTGACTTTGAGAATCGCCGACATCTCTACGGCGCGTTTAGCCGGGCGATGCGTGAAATCCTCATCGACGCCTCGCGCCGACGCAACGCAGGCAAGCGCGGCGGCGACCGCCATCGCGTCCCGCTCGACGACATTCAGGTCGCAGGCGATGCGCCCATCAATGATGTGGTGGCGCTCGATAAACTGGTGATGAAGCTCGAGATCGCCGACCCGCGGTGCGCTGAGGTTGTTCGGTTTCGGTTCTTTCTTGGCATGGCTGAGCCTCAGATCGCCGAAGTACTCGGGATCACGGTCCGTACCGTTCAACGCGACTGGAAGTATGCCAAGGCGTTCATGCGCCGCGAACTCGGTGCCGGAGAAACTGATTGAGCAAACAGGATCGTCAATCCCGTGTCAAACAGATTCTCGACGAGGCGGCTGACCTGACCTCCGCGCAGCGCGGTGAGTTTCTTGCCAGCGCGTGCGAGGGCGATGAGTCACTGCGCTCCGAGGTAGAGTCGTTGCTTCGGCATCTGGAACTCCCGACCGACACCGCCGAACAGACCAGCCCTACCACGGGCCCGGTTAGCTTGGGCCTGAACATCCCAATGCCGACGCAGATCGGCCCTTACGAAATCATCGACAAGATCGGYGAAGGCGGYATGGGCGTTGTSTAYAAGGCWACCCAGAGCTTGCCGCGCCGGACGGTGGCGCTCAAGGTCATCAARCCRCAGATGGTGACAMGRCACGCRCTCGARCGRTTYCGYTTTGARACGCAAGTCCTCGGCAGGCTCCAGCACCCRGGCATYGCGCARATCTACGACGCCGGCAYRACGAAGACCGACTTTGGTGACCAGCCMTACTTTGCGATGGAGTACATCCGCGGGACACCGCTGGCGGAGTATGTCAAACTCCGGCACTGCAGCCTGCCCGAACGGCTTACTCTGGTGCAGAAAATCGCGGATGCGGTCCACCACGCTCACACCCGCGGCGTTGTCCACCGTGACATCAAACCCGCGAACATCCTC
>NVSP01000173.1 GCA_002732755.1 Phycisphaera sp. | reverse complement strand
CGGCCCGAAGGGTGCCAATAAGGAGCCCAGTTCACGTGCTGATTATCCGTGAGCTGCACTTCTCGGGTGATCCCKRTGATCYNGCCCGNAMTCGTCATACKCRAGCTCSGCAAYAAASARCTGMARCARGTYRTCCCCWCGMCGATCAGAKCGRWASSWGATCCAYTTYCCATCRGGKSWAAAGAAAGGCCCGCCGTCGTACCCCTCGGCTTCAACCAGAATCGTGTGCTCCTCGGTTTCGGTATCGAACACCCAGAGATCCGCATCGGACCGACCGATCTCGTTGGACTTGGCCTCATCAATCTGTGCGTAGAGAATGTGGCGAGCATCCGGGGAGTATGAGCACTCGGCGGTGTAGCCGGGACGCTCAAAGAGCAAGCTGGGAGTGCCTCCCGAAATCGGGAGAGTGACCACATCCATATTTGATGGAAACGCCCAGCGGTATCGGCCCGTGCCACGCTGATAGCCGGGTTCTTTGCCGTTGTCAGCAGGGACTCCAAGGGTCGAACCAAACAGGAGCATGCCCGGCTCCGATGGGTGAAACCAGCCGCATGTATTCGCCGAGCCGGGGTCACTGACCAGTGAAATTTCTGAAAGCTGCCCGTTGTCAAATTTTCCCACATACATCCCGTAGTGCGGGCTTGGCTCCGCATCCGGGGCTGGCGTAGACACCGCCTGGAAAACAACCAGCGTCCCATCCGGCGAGAAATAACTCTCCCCCGCCTTGAACCAMTCCTCAGCGAATGTCAGTTGCCGGATATCACTCAGATACCGGCTCTCGGCAGCCGGGTCGGTCTCCGGCTGATCAGAAGCGGGTTGGGCGAACATCAAAGCGGCGATAGCAACAAACGAGAGCATGGCAAAACCTCCAATTGGCAATTGAGACTAGGACGCAAGTAGGCCCAAAGCCTCCCGCATGCCTATCCTTGTCTTCGCTTGGGTGGAATTGGCCCCCCCAGCACAACCCCCGGCGCATCAGCGGCTCTGACCGGCCCGGTGCCCCAGCCACGGAGAATACGACATGGTCAAGCTTCGCCTCCAGCGTCACGGACGCACACACCGCCCCTTCTACCGCCTCGTTGCTGTCGATGCACGCTTTAAGCGCACCGGCAAGTTCATCGAACGACTCGGCTGGTTCAACCCAACCCCGGGCGAAGGCGAGCAGAACATCGATCTCAAAGCAGACCGCATCAAGTACTGGCTCGGCGTCGGTGCCCAGCCATCGGACACCGTCCGCGACCTGCTGGCCAACCACGACCTGCTGACACCAAAGCTCGCTGCCAAGCGTTTGGGCGATCGCAAGATGTCCAATGTCCGCCGCGAGAAGAAGGAAGCCGCCGCTGCCGAGGCAAAGAAGGCCGAGGAAGCCAAAGCCGCCAAGGCAGAAGCCGCCAAAGCTTCCGAAGGCTAAATAAAGCCTTCCCCAAAGAGCCGCGAGCGTAAGCACGCGGATTCTTCAATCATTCAACGTCACAACAAAGATTGTGACCTGCCTAGGTTCCCCATCTACGCCGGCACGAGAGCCGACGCCACATAAGGCAAGTATCACTAACTGGTTATGTTCCCAGAGCAAGCCGCGGGGTTTCCATGTATAGTACTTAACCTTGTATCAGTGTAAGTGCGTTCACAATAAGGGAGTCATAGAAATGGTAGTTAATCGTATCCTTCTCTTGGTGTGCATATCAGTTTTTGCGATGGTGCCAAGCCTGGCGGCGGGCCAGACGAGCATCGGAGATAAGACAAATATTGATCTGCAAGATTGTTACGATGATGCGTTTGAGTGGCTTGAAAATGAGCATTTAGATCTTATATTTGACTATTTTGACAGGCTAGATGAGGCAGAAGCTATCCGAGATGATCGTCTCGAGGCTGCAGAGAATCTGCTCATGGCTACCGTAGCTGGCTGTACTGATTTCTGGTGCATTAACCAAGCGCTCGCTGACTACAACGCTGCAGCAGACGAAATAGAGGCCGACTACGACTATTTGGTTGATCTCATTAATGATCTCTTTGATGTCGCACTGGAGAACTTGACAAGCGAGTACGAAGACAAATTGGCTCTGTGCGAAGGTGACCCCGTGTAGGCGATAACTCAATTCCATGTAATTTTGACGAAGCCCGGTCGATATCGACCGGGCTTTTATTACATGCGATGCCCAACTCTTCAGTTTCTCTCACAATGCCTTCACCCTCACCAAACACCTGACCTGCCCCCCAGAAACTAGTCCACTCGCTATGCGATAATGCGTAGGGATGGATGCATCTGGGAAGGCGGGTATATTATGGCGAGGGTCAGGCATTCAGCTGAGCAGATCATCAACAAGGTATCCTCACACTACATGCGATTCGACATCCTCACAACCTTCCCAGAAATGTTCTCCGCCGAGCCCCCCGGCGCGCTCGGGATCTCTATCCCCTCGCGCGCCAAAGCCGCCGGCCTAGTCAATTGGCACGCCACCAACATCCGTGACCACGCGGGCAACAAGCACGGCAAAACAGACGACCGCCCTTTCGGCGGCGGCCCCGGCATGGTCATGTCATGCCAACCCGTCTGGGATGCGGCCATCGCCGCCGAGGCTCTTGATGCCCGCCCCACGACCCGGATTCTGCTGACGCCACAGGGAACGCCGCTGAACCAGCAGCTCGTCGAAGAACTCGCTGCCAAACCCCGGCTGCTCCTGATCTGTGGCCACTACGAGGGCATCGACGAGCGAGTCATCCAGAAACTCGACCCGATCGAAATCTCAATCGGCGACTACATCCTCTCCGGCGGCGAGTTGGCGGCCCTTGTCCTCATGGACGCCATCATCCGCCTGATCCCCGGAGTCCTRGGCGACTGCGAATCCGCCATCCAAGACAGCTTCGCCGAGCCACCCACGACCGATGCCAAGGGCGAAACCATCAAGCCCAAACTCCACGCCAAATGGAAAGGTGATCTGGGCATCCCGGATGGCACCCGGCTGCTGGATTGCCCCCACTACACCCGTCCAAGAGTCTGGGAAGGCAAAGAAGCCCCCGAGGTTCTGCTCTCGGGCGACCACGAAGCCGTCGCCCGCTGGCGGCTGGAACAGATGGCAAGCCGAACCCGAGACCGCAGGCCCGATTTGCTGGGCCCCGCTGGCCCGCAACCAGCCCCCTAGAGCGTACATTCTGGCGTGCCACGGCTCTGTGAGCCGTGTCTTCTGTATAAATTGAAGCCATAAACAAACCACACGGCTGACACAGCCGTGGCACAAGATTTCTCAAGACGCTCTTAGCCATTGAATACCGGCACCCTGTGGGCATACCATCACCCTCGCGACTGGAAGTGGGTTCCGGGGCGATCTGATAGACCTTTTAAACTTGTGAGACGATGCCATGGGCACCCAACAACTGCTCGAAAGCCTGACCAACGAGCAACTCAAGAGCGACCTCCCCCGATTTGATGTCGGCGACACGCTCAATGTCCATGTCCGCATCGTCGAAGGCGAGAAAGAACGCGTGCAGGTCTACCAAGGCGTGCTCATCAGCCGCAAGGGGCGGGGTGTCAACGAGATGATCACCGTCCGCCGAATCGTCGACAACATCGGCGTCGAGCGCACCTGGCCCATCAACAGCCCGATGATCGCCAAGTTCGAGGTCGTCCGTCGCGGCGACGCCCGCCGAGCCAAGCTCTACTACCTGCGTGAGCGCATCGGCAAGAGCCGCCGCCTCCGCGACCGCCGCCGCGGCATGAAGCACATCGAAGGCATGAAGACGGTTCATTAAGAACCGGAACCAATTCACACAAACATCAGTCGGCTCATCTTTCGGGATGGGCCGATTGTCTTTTTGACCTACGCTTAGACCATGAAAGCCATCGTCATTACCAAACAAGGCAACCCCGTCACACCCAGCATCGAGTTCCAAGACTCATGGGCAGATGTCGGCGACCCAGCCCCGGGCCAAGTCCGTATCAAGACACTCGCCTCGGCGCTCAACCACATGGACATCTGGGTAGGCAGAGGCGTGCCGGGGCTTGATCTTGACTACCCACGCATCTCCGGCTGCGACGCCTGCGGCACGATTGAAGCGGTCGGTGATGGTGTAGACCAAGCATGGATCGGCAGACGAGTCATCGTCAACGCGGCGACGCGCATCGACATCAAGCCCGACCTCGATGGCATCCCCGGCAGCACGCTCGCGCCAGAGTACGAACTCATCGGCGAACACCACCAAGGCATGCACGCCGAGCGGTTTCTGATGCCCGCTGACAACCTTGCACCCGTGCCGGACGATTGCGATCCCAAAGAAGCCGCGGCGTTTGGGCTGACCATGCTCACCGCCTACTCGATGATGTGTACCAAGGGCCAACTCCTGCCCGGCCAATCCGTGCTCATCACCGGCATCGGCGGCGGCGTCGCCACAAGCGCACTCATGCTCGCCAAACACCGCGGCTGCCCGGCCATCGTCACAAGCCGACACCAATGGAAACTCGACAAAGCCCTTGCGCTCGGGGCCGACCACGCGATCCTCGACGAGGGGCAAGACTGGTCGCGCGATGTCCGCAAGCTCACGAACAAACGCGGCGTGGACATGGTTGTCGATTCAACTGGAAAGGCCACGCATCTGAACTGCATCAAAAGCCTCGCCCGCGGCGGCGCGTATGTCAGCCCCGGCTGCACCACCGGCCCCGACGCCACGACCGATCTTGCCCGCCTCTTCTGGAATCAACTCCGCCTGCTCGGCTCGACGATGGGCAGCAACGAGGAGYTCCGCGAGGTCGTCTCATTGTTTCGATCAGGGCAAGTCAACGCGGTCGTCGATCAGGTCTTCAAACCCGAAGACGGCGCCAAGGCATGGGCACGCCTCGAAGCGGGCGAGCAGTTCGGCAAGATCGTCATCGACTGGTCGTGAGCTAGCGTTCCAGAATCAACCACGCCGAGCGAGGGTTCGCGGCGCGCGCAGCCGAGACATCCGGCCCATCATCGCAAGGCTTGATATTCTTCAAATACACAACCGTGGCGTACCGGGCTGTCCGCTTGAGATTCCAGAACGCCGAGTCCCCCATGACAACATCGTTGACCTCTTTACGAAGCACACGGATCTTCGCCGGTGTCAAGTCTTCATGCGCCTCAATACTCGCAACCTTTGCCACGGCGCAAATCGGACCCGATGCGACTTTGATGTAGACGGTGTCGTTATTGTGAACTCTCCCAAACGGAACGATCCTGTTTTTGGTCAGGCGCAGCTCGGCGGTTTTCTCGCCGGCAAGAATCAACTCGGCGTACTGCTTGTGAACAACCGCGACATGGATCACCGGCGGCTCACTTTGCTTTCATCCGCTCGATCGTGCCCGTCGTGCTTTTACCTTCGACAAGATCGATCAGTTCAACCCGCCCGCCATACGACTCGACAATTTCGTATCCGACGACTTGCTCACGCGTGTAGTCGGCGCCCTTGACGAGCACATCGGGCCTGATCTCTTCGATGAGCCGGATCGGCGTGTCCTCGCCGAAGGGCACAACAGCGTCAACACACGCAAGCGCACCGAGCACCCGCGCTCGGTCATCGAGTTCATTGACCGGCCGATCGTCGCCCTTGAGTCTGCGAATCGAATCGTCGTCGTTAAGCCCAACAACGAGCATCGCGCCGTGGGCTGCGGATCGTTCGAGCATCGAGATGTGCCCGGCGTGGATGATGTCGAAGCAGCCGTTGGTAAAGACGACTTTGCCGCCGGTCTTTCGCACCATGTCGGCTTCGAGCCTTGCCTGCTCGCTCGTTCTTAGCTTGCCCTGCAAACGCCCGGCTTGTTTGAGCACCTCGTGGCGGATGCGCGCAAGGGGGATCGGTTCGACGCCGAACACCTCGACTTCGAGGCCTGCTGCGACATTGGCAAAGGCAACGGTGTTTGGCCAATCAAGCCCGCAGCCGACCCCAGCTGCAAGCCCCGCAAGCACCATGTCGCCCGCGCCCGTCACATCGTACACCTGCCTTGCGACCGTCGGCACGATGATCGGTTCGCTGCCGCGTTCGAGCAGCAGCGCACCCTGACGGTCGAGCGTCACGACAATGGTTTCAAGATCAAGTTCAACCAAGAGCTTTCGAGCGATCGTGTTGTTCTGTTCTTCGCTACCGGCGGCCAGCCCCGTTGCTTTCTCGGCCTCGGTTCGGTTGGGTGTGATGCATGTCGCGCCGCGATACTTGGTGTAGTCGG
>NVSP01000172.1 GCA_002732755.1 Phycisphaera sp. | reverse complement strand
GGCGGGACGCCACCCCTACGGGGAGGGGGAGGGGAGAGATGAAGATCCTCGCTTGCGCTTCGGGCTCGTGAAGAAGGGGGAGGTTTCTTTTTGGCGCATGAGAAAACCGACGGACAATGATCCGTCGGTTTGGGTTGGTGTGTTTCGTTTTGGTCTGGTTTACCAGGCGCTTGGTTCTGGGGTGAGGCGCGTTGGGCGGTTCATGTGCCAGAGGTAGATCCAGTCGCGGTAGAGCATGCGTTTGGATTCGTCTTTGATGAGTGCGTTGAGGTTTTTAACATCGTCGGCTCGCATGTTCATGGTGACGAGGTCTGGGGTTGGATTCTCGCGGAACTCGGCGAGTCGGTCGCGCTTGCTGGAGCAGCCTGTGAGTGTTGAGGCGGCAGCGGCGGATGCAATGGCAAGTATGAAGAGTTTGCGGGAGCGTGTGGTTGCTGTGAACATATGTGTGACTCCTGTGCGTGGCCGCCTTGGCCGGTTTTGTGTGCAGCGCAGCATAGCGTGCTCGGGCGGGCGTGGCCGCGTTTTTGCGTCTGTTCTGTTCCGTACATTCGCCGAGGCGCGGATCTTCCGTGGGTCGGGTCGTGCTTGGTCTCGGCTTTGCCTGTGATTGGCCCATTTCCACCGGGGCCTATCGCCGGGTCGCTAGTTGTTTGTACCCGATCTGGTGATCCGCGTCAAACCGGACCCGCAGAAAGCACGAAGTTGTGTCGAATTTGGTTTTCTTGTGTGGGTTGGGGTGCAAGATGCAGTAGGCTCGGGCCTGAGGAGAGGGGGTTTGTCGGGAGAGATCTCGGCAGGCCTCGTTTGGAAGCGGGTTTTGGTTGTGGCCGGGAGTTCGGCTCAGCCGGGAGCACCGTCAGGAGATATGTCCAAACCTTTCCGACCCTACGGGAGCCGTCATGAATACGCCCGGACGAAGGCCGTGCCTCCATCGAGTGGAAGGCCGGGCATCGGGCGAGCGGCACCCACCTGAAAGTAGGGTTTGGGCATTGTGGTTTCTGACCGCCCCCGGTTGAGCCGAGGATCTGGGTTCCCTGATTTTATTTGATGGTGTGGTTGAGGACTGAGGGATTGTGATCTCTTGGTTTGGGGTTGTTTGTGCGTTTTTTGCTCCCTCTCCCTGCCATGGAGAGGGTTGGGGAGAGGGTTCTYTTGTNYGMAYRTNYCAAKCSKGGRGNKSGMAATMCMWMGRYCNYYYTSATNNCCSTWTYAAYSAGCCTGAAGCGCGAGCGAGGTTGTTTTTTTTTAGCCCATTATCCCTTGCTCGCGCTTCGGGCTCGTAAGCAGACACCTTCTCCCCGGCGGGGAGAAGGAGGGGGAAGAATCTTCTTGCACGCGGGGTTTAGCCGCCGCCGATGGGTTTGCCGGTGGTGAGGTTTTCGTTTCGTAGGTAGCGGGTCATGTCTCGCATGAGCTTTGTGATTCGGGCGCGTTGGTGTGGGGTGCCTTGGGCMCCGACGCGTTGTTCCATGATGTTTGKGAACTGTGAAACACCGGCGAGTGATGGGCCTCTGTTCGGGTCGCGGAAGGCGCGTTGGTCGCGCTCGGCTTGCTCGAAGGCTTCTTCGAGGAGTTTCTCGTCTGATTTGTCGGTGGGTCTGCCGTCGAACTCTTCGGCGAGGCGGACCATGTCGATGATGGCTTGTTTGATGTAGTCCTCTTGGGCCTCGGGGTCGTTGACCTGTGGGTAGTCCTTTGCGAAGTGGTCCATGAAATCGAGCATGAGTTTGGAGGCGTTTTCTTCGAGTTGTTCGCGGGCGGAGCCTGAGATGCCGGCGGCAAAGGCGGCCAGGAGCGTGCCGTCGGAACTGCCCATCGATTCGACGCGCTTRATGAGCGAGCCGACGAGGCGGACGCGCTCTTCGACGGGGAGGTTGTTGAACTCGTTTTGGAAAAGCGTGTAGTTGAATATGTCGTCGAGCGGGTCATCGTCGTAGTCGGGCATGGGGTATGGGCGGAGCAGCATGTAGGAGCCGAAGGCGACGGCGATGAGCGCGAGCGAGCAGGTGATGATGGAGTTGCGCCTAAACCGCTTGGCGCGCTCTGGTGTGTCGGTGCGGGTGGCGACGAAGGCGGCCCAGTGTTCTTTGATTGATCGCTTGGGTGCGTGTTCTTTTTTGGTGCGCTTCTTCTTTGTCTTTGCGGAGCCGGGCTGGTCGGGGAGTTCTGAGGAGTCGTGGGTCAGCGGCTCGAACCTGGGTTTGTCGAATTGGTTGTCGCTCTTGGTCATCGTGCGCGCCTTGGGAAGTTTGGACGCGGGACGATTTCTTTGAGGAAGGACTCGAACTCGCGTTGGGTTGGGTCGATGTTTTTGTCGGCTCGGAGTGTTGGGAAGTAGAGGGCGTTTCTGCCGTCTTTCCCGTCGTGCCAGGCGTCGGCATCAATGAGCAGTGGCCAGTCTCTTCGTTCGAGGCCGACGGTGATTGATTTCTGGATTGCGGGCCGGGTGGCGCCGGGGAAAAGCTCGAAGATTTCGGAAGCGAAGATGAGTTTGCCCGCGACATATTCGTAGCTGGTGCCAAAGACCTCGTTGACGGGGCGAAAACCCGAGGCGCCATCGTCTGATTCTGTGTCGCTTGGGCACTTCCACGGGTCGTCGACGATCCAGTATGAGTTTGGGTCGTTTGGGTCTTGTCGGCGTGGTGCGCTGACATCCATGTAGTCGGCGAGGACTTGGAGGAGGGCCGGGTCGTTTGCGTTGCCGTCGGCATCGGTGAGTGGGAGGACATCTGGGAGAAGCTCGAACTGGTTGTAGTACAGCCCAACGCCCAGGCCGATGCCCTTGAGGTTGGCCAAGCACTTGACATTCTGTGCCCGGCTTCTTGCTTTGCCGAGGGCGGGCAGGAGGATGCCCATGAGCAGGGCGATGATGGCGATAACGACCAGAAGCTCGATGAGCGTGAACGCGGGCTTTGTTTTGTTGTGCGTGTTCATGGGTCCCCAGTTAGAGCATACATGCAGATCGCCCCGAAGTGGCGGGGCGCTGCAGAAAGGCTTTGTAAGAATTGATACGGGTTTCCAGAACAGTCGTTACGGGCCTCTTGGGGCTTAGGCGGTGTTTGATTGATCACAACGAGCCCTTCGCGTGAGCGAGGTGGCCACGCGCCCAAGTGGGGCATTACCCCCTTCCTCACGGAAGGGGCTCGTTCATACACAACCCGCCAAAGCGTACCTAGGCGGCGACTGTGAAGCGGGAACAGTTGGTGATGATGTTGCCGGTGCGGACCATCTGCCAGAGTTGTCGGCGCTGGTCTTCGGAGATTTCCTGGAACGCGACACCAAAGCTCATACCTTTGAAGGCTTGCTTTTTGATCCAACGGACCTCGCACTGCAGCGAGAGGGTGTCCATGTCGCTGGTGATATTGATCATCACGATCGAGTGTGGTTTGGTGCCTAAGGGCAGCTTGCCTTTGATGCGTAGGCCGGTGGACGAGGCATCGACAATCTCGCCGATGTTGGTGCGCAGCTCGTTGCACTGGATGCGGCCGGTGTCTCTGCGGTCATCTGCTACTGAGATATCGCTTGGTTTCGGTAACATAGTCAATTCCCCCTGATCCTGTTCTGTGAACATCACAAACAACGGGGCGGGGGGCACGCCGCTATGGGGGAGAATGTGGACCGCGGGATGGGGCTGTGCGGGCTGACTGCTTATCGGGGTGAAGGTGGGCTGGTTGTGCGGCTTGGGTGGGTGTGATCTGTCGGCGCACACCTCGAAGGGGTGGGAAAATCGGTGTCTTGGCGCATCTTTGGTGTGTGGACACATGCTCTGCGGCAATCAAAGAAAGGCACCGACCATGACACCGATCCGATCTCTTTCAACCGTTCTTATCTGCGGCCTCTCGGCAGGGCTTGCTGCTGCCGAGCCCGTTTCACAGTCGCTCACGATCGAGCGGCTCGCGACGATTCAGAATATGGGGCGCATGGCGGTCAACCCGGTGACGGGCCAGGTCGCCTTTGGCACGACCGGGCCCGGCGCAGGGAGTGCGCAGTTTATCCGCGTGATGCAACCGAGCGGCTCGGTGAGTATATTTGGAAACTCGGCGATAACAGACCCCGACGCTGTGGTGTGGGATATGGACGGCTCGTTTGGACCCGCAGGCTCGATTCTTGTTGGTGGAGTCGGCGGGTTGTTCTCGGTGAACCCGCAGGGCGGCGTGTTTGGGTTTGCCCCAAGCGGGCAGGATGTGGTCAACCCCGAGGATATGGTTATGGGTGCTGACGGCGCGCTGTACTTTGCCGACTACGGGTTGAGCAGGGTGCAGAGGCTCAGTATTCACGGCAGTTTCTCGACGATGATGCACACGCCGGGACAGACCAAGCGTGTCGCCATTGATGCGGGCGGCAACATCAGCGCCATCGACAGCACGGGCAGCCTGATCTCTTCGACGCAGAGCGCGTCTCCCGGGACCTACTACGCCGACCTTGAGTTTGGCGGCGACGCCCTCGGCTGGGACGGCGGGACATACGCCGTCGATGCGGGCACGGGTGCATTGATTCAGATATTCAATGATGGATCGATCAATATCCTCGCGTCTGGTTTCCTCGACGGCGTGGACCTCTCGCAGCCAAACGCCAGCGATGCCCATATCGGGTTCACACCAACGGGCGAGATGCTTGTTGCGATCCCCGCGACGGGCGCGGTGTACTCGCTCGTGCCGGCGCCTGGCGCTGTTGTGATCGCGGGTCTTGGCGGTGTGCTTGCGATTCGTAGGAAGCGGTAAGCAAAACCTCGCTTGCGCTTTGGGCTTGTGAATACCCAAGCCGATGGATCGCAATCCATCGATCCTCTGTTAGGCTCTGTTTGACGGATCCGGTATGACACAATACGCGAAAATTTGGTTCGTTATTGTGCGAAGAATGGGCGGCGGGACGCCACCCCCACGGGGAGTTGGGGTCGTCAATGCGAAAACCCTCACCCCATCAACCGGTCAACCTCTTTGAGGCTCTTGGCATCCTCGTCTGCCACCTCGACCGCTTCGATCAATCGCCGCACGATATCGTCGGACCCGACCTGGTCCGCTTCCGCGTTGAAGTTTGTCAAGACCCGATGCCGAAGGACAGGCAGCGCCGCTGCCTTGACATGCTCGATATCCGCGTGGGTGTGGCCGCTGAGGATCGCCTTGGCTTTGGCTGCAAGAATCAGATTTTCGCTCGCCCTCGGCCCGGCTCCCCAGCCCACATAGTCCTTGACAACCTCGGGCCGCACATCCGCCTCACCCGGCTGTGGGCTCCGTGTCGCCCGCACAAGCCGCAGCGCGTACCGGATCACATGGTCAGCCACCGGCGCGTGCCGGATCAACTTCTGCATCTGGTTGATCTCATCTGCTCCGATCACTGTCTCGATCTGAACATCAGACTTGAACGAACTCCGCCGAACGATCTCAAACTCCTCTTCTTCAGTCGGGTACCCGATCGAAATCTGGTACATGAACCGATCTAGCTGCGCCTCGGGGAGCGTGTATGTTCCTTCTTGCTCGATCGGGTTTTGCGTCGCCAGCACAAAGAACGGGCTTGGCAGCGCGTGGACCTGGCCGCCCGCTGTCACCTGCCCCTCTTGCATCGCCTCTAAAAGCGCGGCCTGCGTCTTGGGCGGCGTGCGGTTGATCTCATCGGCCAACACAACATTGGCAAAGATCGGCCCATGAATAAAGCACAACGACCGCTGACCCGTCGTCTTGTCCTCCTGGAACACCTCCGTGCCCGTAATATCACTGGGCATCAGATCCGGCGTAAACTGAATCCGTGAGAAATCAAGATTGAGCGCCCGCGCAATCGTCGAGATCAAAAGCGTCTTGGCCAAGCCCGGCACGCCAACCACCAGCGCGTGACCCCGGCTAAAGATGCACTCGAGCATTTGCCCGATCACCTCGTCCTGCCCAACGATGATCTTGCTGATCTCGCCACGGAGTTTGGCGTGCGCCTCGCTGATCCGCTGGAGATCTTCGGGCCTGATGTCATTTGATCTGCTCTCGCTCATCGGCTCTGCTCCGTCAAAGTCTGCTTCATCAAAGAAAGGGCGATCCGTCGCGTTGGCTCTGCCTCAACTCTATCTGATACGCCCCAAACCCGCATCGGCTGCTTCAACCCCAGATCGTGAGCAGTCTCTTCCTCCTCCTTCTCCCCGCCGGGGAGAAGGTGTCTCTAACGAGCCCGAAGCGCGAGCGAGGGATTGTGGGCTTGAAAAAAGACAACCTCACTTGCGCTTCGGGCTCGTCA
>NVSP01000171.1 GCA_002732755.1 Phycisphaera sp. | reverse complement strand
CCATAACAGGCCCCGCTCCGTCTGGTTCGTCATCTTCGGGCTGGCCCGCCGCGACAAAGCGCGAGGTGACAAGCCGGCGCGTGACCGTGCGGAGCGCATCGTCGAACGCATGGGCGCAGCTGCGCTCGAGGTAGTCGCGGTATGTGGTCGTGGGCGCGACGATCGTGACCACCCCACCCTCAAGGCCGCTGGGCTCGAGGGTGTTGAACCAGTGCCTGCAAATTGTCGGGTGCGTCTTGCGCAGGAGCACTAGAGCATCGTCCCAGATCGCCATATCTGGTGTGGCCATCGGATCCCCAATTGTTTCGGCGCTCCGCCGGGAAAGATAAAACCCCCGGCTCGGCTTGCATCGACAATTGCCGACACGAATATGTTCTTTAAAGCTCAGAAAATAACGACCACGCGAGCCGACCGAGCACTCTGTTTCCACCATATGCGACTACCAACTCACCAAGGCAGCGCAGCACTGCAAAAGTAACTCTGCGCGCGGCGTGTGTCAACATATCTTCCACGAAAACAACAGACTGTTCACGCTACCCCGCACTAACCGTTCCGCTCGGCCTCCTCGGCCTGCTTCTCGTACCGCTCCCGACACGCACGGTGGTCCATCAGCACATGTGTACGCGCGTGGTCCTCTTTCCCGAGCACCTCTTCCAGACGCTTGCGCACATACGACATATGCGTCCGCCGAGATATATGAGTCAACACCAACGCCTCACACTCCAAAACACCAATCCACTCAGCGATGTCATCGAGGTGCAGGTGCATCCCGATCTTCGCCCGGCCCTTGTGCTCTGGCTCGAAGAAAGTACACTCGCTCACCACGATCTGGGCCTTGCGGACATCCTCACGCACAAGATGTGGGCCGGGCAGCGTGTCGCCCGTGTTGGCGATCAATGGCACCTCAATCATGTTCGTGATCTCCTGACCACGCTCCTTCAGCTCCCGCAGCTTCTCCTGCGGCAAACCCACAAGCTCCGGTTTCAACTTGGAACGCTTCTCAACAAGCACCCACCCAAACGAAGGCGCCGTGTGCTCGGTCGCAAAGCCACGCAAGAAAATATTGTTCTTGACCTCCAACTCCTCGCCCTCGTCAAGCTCGATGAGTTTGTACGGCGTCTTCTGGCGCTCTAGGTCGTTGAACCCCCGCATCATGAGGTTGACATCGCCCGCGATCCGCTTGTCGCAGACGATCGTTGCCTCGCCCATGCCCTGAAATTGGCGCTGGCTGGCGTGGTAGGCAAGCCCGCSGATGTGGTCCATGTGCCCGTGCGTGAGCGCGACATACTTGCTTGCCAGCGCACACCGCAGGGGCGCGCCCATGTCAAAGCACACATCAAGCTCGGGGATCATGACCGTCGTGGATTCACCCGCGATAGATGTTCCCTGGACACGAAACGGCGGGCAATACAAAAAACCAATCTGRCCCTCACGGGGCGGCGGCCTWGGRATCATCGTCAATGCTCCAGTGCCAAGCTCTCGCCCGGCGCGTGCTGGTTGTTCGACAAGAGTATAGCAATATTCCACCCCTACACTCTGTCCATGCCAACCCCGCTCACAACCGATCAGGTCCGCGAGATCGCCGCGCTGGCAAAGCTTAACCCAGATGAGGCGCAGATCGAAACCCTGCGCACCGAGCTTGCCGCGATGCTTGAGCTTTCTTCAACACTCAAAGACGCGGACCTCGACGGCGCCCAGCCCATGACCAGCCCGGTCGAGTCGTTCAACCGGCTTGCCGATGATGAGCCGGGCCAGACGATGACCGCCGAGCAGGTCGCCAAGCTCGCGCCAGATTCTAAAGACGGCTTTATCCGGGTCCCGAAGGTTTTGGACTAAAGAAACAACATACACCCCGTGGGGGCGGCATCTTGCCGCCCATTGAGGCTTNSAAYATYKKTTWSKSKWASAWYKGGCGGCGGGACGCCACCCCCACGGGGCAGTGAAACTAGAGCGCCCAGAACAGAACATACAATCATGTCGAGGCCACGATCCAAAGAATTAGAATAAAGACCGTCGTGTTGTGTAGTGCGTGCGCGGTTATACACCCAACGAGTGAGCCTCGCCACTCGCGGATAAACGCGAACATCACCCCGAGTGTGACAATCGGCACCAGCATCAACACATCATACTGATGCAGCATCCCAAACAGCACCGCGCTAAACAAGCCGCTGATTACAAAGATGAATCGGCTTCTAATGTGACGAAACAGCGCGCCGCGCAGGATGCACTCTTCAACCAGTGGTGCCCACACCGACAAGAGCGACGCGAAGACAATCAGCGTCGCCACATCGCTGCCCTCGATGATCGATATGACCGGGTYGGTCAGCGGCGCCTCGACCGCAGGCCCCTCACCAACCGCCGGGCCAAAGAGAATGCCTCGCATCGCAATCAGAACCAGCGAAACAGCCGCAGCACCAAAGTACAGCGGCACACACGCGATGTACGACACAACCCCAAGGCCGATCTCTTTGACAATACCCCGCGGTGCGACAAGCCCCATGTCTTGTCGCCACCGGTTCCACGACACGCCGCGAACCATCGGCCAGAAAATCGAGAGCACCGTGATCCACTGCATACCAAAGATCAGAGCAGTGGGTACACCTCTCTTTTCAAGCACACCAGACACAAGTTGCAGCACCATGAACATGCCGACAAAGACCGCAAAGGTCTCCAGGTAGACGCTGCCCCCAACCGCGGGCGGGCGGAACCGCATCTTCATCTTGCCGGTCGCAAGCAGCACAATGCCCAGAATCAAGAGCACAAGCCCGCCGACGATCGCGAGAATAACGRTGATGCCAAAGACCACCAAGAGTGCTATCAGGCTCCCGCCGCCGCCGATGAGTTCGGCGCGTTCGGGGTCGTCGTTGKCCATGCCGTAGGTCAGGACGAGTTTGCCGTGCCAGCCGTGGTGGTCGATCAGGCGTTGCCGCTCATTATCGTTGAGTTCTTCGCCGTCGTAGATTCGGGCGACAAGGTGCGCATCCTCGTAGACCGCCTGTCTGTATTCGGGCTTCATGTCGCCGCCGAATTCTGCGAGATAGATGATGACCCCAGAGAGCCGGTCTTGTGCCGCTTCTTCTCCGGCGAGTTCACCCTCAACGATCGCTGCCCGGATCATCTCGTGAGGGGAGGTTGTCATGCTGTCGAGCGTGTCCATGTACCCGGCTTGGTCCAGAGCATCGGCGCCCTCTTTTTCGTCGATTGACATGAGCAGGTGATGAAACTTCACGGTGAACCGGGAGATCAACCCGAATGTGTCAGCGCGGCCCGAGGGCACGATCTGCTGGGCGTTCGCCTCGRCGTGGGCCGTCGCTTCTGTCACCGAGCGCTGCTGCATGAAGACCACGAACACCAGCGCCGGGATCAGAAAGCAGAGCGTGATCAGCCCCGCCTTGCGTGAGCCGGGGTCCCGCTGGCGGCCGGGGTGTTTGGTTGAGCCGGTTTGTTTGTGTCTGGGTCGCCGCTTTGACTTGTCGCCCTCGACCCGGTCTGGGAGTTGGTCTGGCTGTTGGTCGGGTAGGTAGGGTTCGTGTTGGTCGTCCATCGTGGTCTGTGGCTCCGGCTGGTCACTCTAGAGCAAACTTCCCCCGGGTGCCACGGCTTGTCCGTCTTCGGCAAGCCGTGCGTGGCCACATAAAGAGCACGGGTTGAGAACAACCTGTGGCACCCAGCAATTGACACCGGCGGCAAGGGCGCTAGGCTTTGGACCCGATGAACCGGATGGTGGTTCGGCTTCTTTGGGCTTGTAATGTCAAAAATATGGGGATTGGCCCAGAAATGGACCTTTTCCCCCGCCCCGCCCGGTAGGCGGCGAGTTGAACGACCTCTGGCCGATGGACGCTGTTTCGCAGCCCACACTGGCCAGAAGGATCGAAGAGGAGCGGCCCAATGCGGACCGAATACGCAGCATCAGCCCGTCGACGCGAGACCTATGTCGCCAAACCAGGGCAGGTTCAGCGGCACTGGAAAATCGTAGATGCCGAAGGCGTCTCCCTTGGCCGCCTCGCAGCCGACATCGCCGTYGTYCTCATGGGCAAGCACCGCCCCGAGTACACGCCGCACATTGATACCGGTGACCATGTCATCGTCATCAACGCGGGCAAGGTCGGGCTGACCGGCAAGAAGGCCCAGAACAAACTCAAGTACCACTACACGGGTTTCCCCGGCGGTCTCAAAGCCGAGACCTTTGGCCGGATCCGTGACCGCAAGCCAGAAGCGCTTGTCGAGGATGCTGTCCGCCGGATGCTCCCAAAGAGCCGACTCGGCAGAGTCATGCTCAAAAAGCTCAAGGTCTTCCCCGGAGCCGCGCACACATTCCAAGCACRACAGCCAGAAACGATGAAGATCTAACCAGAAAACTGATCCAGTAGGTTCACACGAGACGCAAGCGAGAACACATGACCGACGAGAACACACCGACGACCGAACAGGCAGCCACCACCGGCGGCCTGAACCTTTCAGAAGCCATGCCCGGCGCCGAGCTTGGCGATGTCCTCCTTGGCGGAGAAGCCACGGACATGTCCGCGCGCCGGATGCGCGAATCCAAACCCTGCGACAAGCACGGCTGGTGGTGGGCTGTGGGCCGGCGCAAGAACGCTGTTGCCCGCGTCCGCATGAAGTTGGTCGAAGACGGCAAGGGGTCGTTCCAGATCCAGAAGACACGCAAGCTCTTCAAGGATGTGGACACCTACTTCACCGAGACCCAGGACCGCACCGACGCAATCGCGCCGCTTAAGGTCACGGGCATGGACTCCACGATGCAGATCATCGTCCGCGTCCACGGCGGGGGACACACCGGCCAAGCCCAAGCCATCCGCCYCGGTATCGCCCGCGCCCTCCGCGACTACGACCCAACACTCGAAGACAAACTCCGCGAGCACGGCTTCCTGACTGTGGATGCACGCCGCGTCGAACGCAAGAAGTACGGCCAACCCGGTGCCCGCAAGCGCTTCCAGTTCTCGAAGCGTTAATCAAAACGCTCAGCCGTTTGGTGGCCCAACAAGCCCGTCGCGCGAGCGAGGGGACCACGGTCAGGCCGGGCTTTACCCCCTCCCTCACGGAAGGGACTCGTCAGGATCTGGTCCGGTATGTTTCGTTTCTTCCCAGCCGCCCGGTTATGCCGGGCGGTTGGCCGTTTTTGGACCACCCATTCAGGCTGCCCGCTCGCCGATGGTCCCGGTTGAGGTACACTCTCTTGCGTAGCGGGAGCCAAGCCGAAGATGCGAACATTTCTGGAGATTATGGATGGACAACGATCGGCGAGCCGCCCGAGATCGCATGATGCCAGCGGCCCGCAGGCTCGAACTCCTGCGCACACGAAGAACCTGGCCCGAACGGGACACATCTCTCTCGCCAACACTCATCAAAGTCCGCAACCACCTCCAGAAACAACTCGATCAAATCGACCCGATGCTGGAAGTCTGGAACCGGGTTATTCCGGAGGAGTTGGCAAGCCGAACCAAGATCCGGCTCGACAAGGGCACACTCATCGTCAGCGCCAGGGACAGCTCGATCCGCTTCGCGCTGGATCGCCTGCTGCGCGCGGGGGCACAGAACGAACTCATCCGCCAAGCGCCAGTCCCGATCAGAACAGTCAAACTCGAATCCAAAGCCCAACCCAGACCCAGACCCCGCGATGGCGGCCCGGCTTCGACGACCCGCAACACGAACAGCAGATAGTCCAAACACTCGAAACCACGCACGCCATCTGCCCAAAGTGTGGCTTTGACCTCATCGGCCAAGAACGCCCGGACTGCTCAGAGTGTGCCTGGCTCATCGACCCAGCAAGACTCATCTTCCCAGATGCCCCCCCAAAGCCCGGCTACCACGGCCTGCTCGTCGCTGCGGTCTCGCTGCAATGGATCGCCATTCTCTTGGCGTGCCTAGCCATGACCTCGGCCCTGATCCCGGCCACACTCGCGGTGACCGCGATTTTTCTCGCCCAGCTTGTCACATCGTGGCGACTCTTCACAATCGTCGGCGATCCAAACTCATGGCAAAACCTCGACCTCGCTCGCCGCAAGCCACACTGGTACGCGGCGTTTGGTTCGCTGGCTTTTGGAGTGATAAGCGTGATCGGTGCGTTCCTGCTCTGGACACTGAGCTAACCATCCCTCCTTCTCCCCGTCGAGGATTATGCGCCAAAGGCTTTTGTTCGGTATTGCGCTTTGCGCGAGCCGCGTCCATGCTCTTGTTGTCACGACAAGGAGTTACGCATGGAACGCGG
>NVSP01000170.1 GCA_002732755.1 Phycisphaera sp. | reverse complement strand
TCCGGCGACTCCACCGCGTCCGGGCCTGGGTCGCCGCCAAACTCGCCATCAACGCGGCAATCATCTGGAGAAGAAACGAGTTTGATGCATAATCCTCCTGCCAGGGAGAGGGTTGGGGTGAGGGTTCTTACTTGATACCGATGCGCAAAGAAGAAATCCGAAGACCCCTCATCCGTCTGCTTTGCAGACACATTCTCCCCGACGGGGAGAAGGAGGACTAAGACGCTGCGCCTTCCAAGGCCCATTCCCATGTCTTCACATCCGGTGCAGAAAGGCCGAGTTTCTCGCGGATGAGCGAGGTCCAGCCGGCGATGTGGTTCTCTTGGGAATGAAACTCGAGCAAGCGTTTGCCCGCGGGTGTGCGCTTGTACCACTGGGCAGCGTCAAGTGCTTGCTCGATCGCGCCGGCGAACTCTGTTGTCTTGGACACATTGCACACGACACCCATGCCAAAGGCGGGGACGACGCGGCCGAGCCAGCCGAAGGTTGAGCCAAGGACAAGGCGGTTGGCGGCGAGCGCACGCAGCGCGATGTTGGACAGGCCGACATGCGCTGGGTGGGCGGTGCAGACGACATCCATTGCCAAGAGCGACCAGCCCAACTCATCCTCGGAGAGATAGCGGTCGATCATGACGAGCCGGCCCGAGTCGATGTGGTGCTGATACTTGGCTTTGACGAGCGCGCGGATGTCGTCGTGGGCTTTGCCGGCCAGCAGCAGGCGGTCCGCATCACCCAGCTTTGCCATGTCGAAGGCAGCGAGCAGCTTGTCGCAGCCCTTGCGCGCATCGATCGCGCCGGAGACACCGATCCATCGGCCCTCTTGCGACATGCCGAGGTTCTTGCGAGCTTGCTTTTTATTGATTTCTTGAACAGCATCAACCGGGTCGGCGAGCWCCACGCTGCGCGATGCCAGGCGTTTGCTCATGACCTTGGCGGCTTCGTAGCCCAGCGGATCGACGAAGTGGATCTTCGTCCATGGCGAGCGCTCGATTGTTTTGAAACCCAAGGCGACTTTGGCCTTGCGTTGGAAACCGTCGGCTGGGTAGGCGAAGCTGCCCCTGTGCATGCTGGCTTCTGTGGTCATGTGTTTGGGGATGATCTTCCCGCCGGGCAGGAGGCTGCGAGCGCCAAGGACCTGCGTCAGGCCGTCGGCGGATGGGACATAGAGATGGTCTGCGGGGTGTCGTTTGATGGCTTCTTCGAGCGCGTGGTAACGCTGCTTGGCGGTTTGGAGTTGGGAGCCGCTGGGGATCTCGAGTTCTGGGGCGATGGTGATACCACCCTCGATGGGCAGGATCTGGGCCTTGTATTCGTCTGACTCGTGGCCGGCTTTAGAGATGACGAGCGTGATGCTGTCGACGCCGGCGAGCGGTTTGAGGCCGGTGAGGAGGTGGCGGATGTAGGTGTAGCGGTGGCCGCCGTGGTCTGGTTCGAAGATGAGTATGCGCATGGTGAAGAGAGTATCGGCGAGCTAGGCTCGTGGCATGMAGCCCTGTGTATTCCTTGACCGCGACGACACGCTGATCCGCAACAGCACGCTCCCCCCGCCGGCTCGCCCGCACCCGGCGTGGAAGCCGGGGGATCTGTCGGACCCGGACCGCGTGGAGTTGCTGCCCGGAGCGCTTGATGCGTGTCGGCTACTCAGAGATGCGGGCTTTGTGCTGGTGATCGTGACGAACCAAGGCAGCGTGGCGCGGGGGTCAGCGGCGATCGCCGATGTCGAAGCGACCAACGCCAGAGTCAGCTCGCTTCTTACAGACGATGCGGGTCATGCACTGATCGAGCGGTTCTACTTCTGCCCGTACCACCCGCTTGGGAAGGTGCCCGAGTTTGCGCGTGAGGATGTGTTGCGAAAGCCAGCGCCGGGGATGCAGCTGCTGGCCGCCAAGGAACTCGGCCTAGACCTTGCCCGGTCGTGGCTGATCGGGGACATGCCAAGAGATTGCGAGTCGGGCATCAACGCGGGGCTTTTGCCGGAGCGGTGCATCTTGATCGGTGAATCCGCACTACACGCGGATGTATTGACCGCTGCTGGGCACATCGCCAAACAGCCTCGCTGAATCGTTATAGGACATTTTCATTTCACGCGTAGCGGGATCCCCGTGCCACTGACCTGTCCGCAGGTCAGTGTTTCCTCGCGAGTGACAAGAGCACTGACCCGAAGACGGGTCAGTGGCACGAAATACAGGAGTTCCAAACGCTACAACTGTGGTGGAATTGCTCTATCCTTTGTCATGCCCCCGCCACCCGGATCACCGCTGAGAATCGTTGTTGTCTGCCCGAGTTGGGTGGGCGATGTTGTGATGGCGACGCCGGCGCTTGCGCTGATCCGCGATGCGCTGCCCGGCGCGACGCTTTCGCTGCTCGCAAAGCCCGCTGCGGCCCCGATGCTCGACGGGCTTGACCTGTTTGACGAACTCATCACCATGCACCCCGGCGGCGTGATGGGCCACAAACACACCGCAACCAAAGTCCGCCACCGCAACTTCGACACCGCGCTCCTGCTCACCAACTCGTTCTCATCGGCGCTCGTCATCCGCATGGCGGGCGTGCCAAGGCGCATCGGCTACGACCGCGACGCGAGGCACATGCTGCTCACGCACCGGCTCATCGCGCCCAAAGCCGACGATGGCACATGGGCAATCGTCCCCGCGGTTGACTACTACTGGCACGCGGCGACGGCGCTCGTTCAGATCGGCACCGAAAAACCACTCGGCGACCTCCAGCCCGCAAACGAACTAGGCGCCCACCGGCTCCCCGCAGCGACCTACATGCAGCTCGCATCAACGGGCAAAGACCGAGCCGAGGCGGATGCGGTCTTGCAAAAAGCAGATGCGTTCGATCGGCCCTATGCCGTCTTGAACCCCGGCGGGAACAACCCAGCCAAGCGCTGGCCCGCCGAACGCTTTGCAGCCCTTGTGGATCATCTTGAAAGCGCGCACCATCTCCGCGTCCTCATCAACGGCGGGCCGAGCGAGACCGAACTTGCGCGCTCGATCGCCGACGCCGCGACATCATCGCCCGCGGTCTTGCCCGAACTCGGCACAACGCTCGGCTCGCTGAAATCAATCATCGGCAGGGCATCGGTCTTGGTGACCAACGACACCGGCCCAAGGCACATCGCCGCGGCGATGGGCGTGCCGATGGTCACGCTCTTTGGCCCGACGGACCACCGGTGGACAACGATCCCAACACGGCCCGCCGGCCCAGAAACCGTGCTGCTGGCGGACCCGGAGCTGCCGTTGAGCGAGTCCGCCAACGACCACCCGGAGCGCTGCCGGGTCGATCGGATCGAGCTTGAAACGGTTGTCCGGTCGGTGGACAGGCTGCTGGCAGAGGTCGCCCAGCTTCGCAACTAGGGCGGTGCAGTCTTATCGGGTCGGGCCAACCGCTCCGAATCGCACATTGCACAGACAGATTCGGTTGACCGGCGGCAGGTGATCCGTACCATTGCCTCTGACCGGCGTTCGCTGCGAGATGCGGCCACCGCCGATCGACAAGTTGGGGACGTAGCTCAGTTGGTAGAGCGCTTGCATGGCATGCAAGAGGTCGTCGGTTCGATCCCGTTCGTCTCCATTCGAAGAAACGCCGCTGGCTGATGCTGGGGGCGTTTTTTGGTGGAGCGAAAGAGTTGTGTGTTTTGAGGTTGACCTGCTAGGTGGTGAAAAACTGAGAAGGCAACTAGGAAATGGGGAGTATCTTCCTCCATATCTGGTCTAACTCAACTGGCACCCTGTTCAAACGCCACCACGAGCGTCATTCAAACTCGTTGCCGTGAGAGCAGCACCGGGTAACATATTCAGTGACCAAGAAATCCCAAATTCGAATGCAGGACATGCCCATACTCGATGTAGTATTTGAAATGGGCAGCGGATATGTGTTGGATTTTTCCAATGCATCTTTTGCATCTTTCTTTGAAGAAGAAATTGGTGTCAATATCGAGGCACCACAATTCCATGCAGAAGGTGGAAGCAAAGGAAAACGACTTCGGTATTTTCTGCGTCATGCAAGTCAAGATATAGCTCTGAAGACCTTGCTCGCACTATGGGAGTATCGAACGGCTAGTAACATTCTTGTTGATGATGACGGTCTATCACCAAAAATTGAATCTGCATTTTTTGAGATAGTTTGTCGTCTTGGCGGAAATCCTCCTGTTTCTAAAAGCACCGCTGAGACAGACATCCCCAAGTTCAGGGGCAATGATCTACGGGCGCTRGAGAAAAAACTGTTTGCAGTAAGCAAGCTAGAACCTCATCCTCGTGGATATGCATTCGAGAAATTTCTGAAAGAGCTATTCGATGTGTATGGAATGGGTAGCCGGGCAAGCTTCAGATTGACCGGTGAGCAAATTGACGGGAGCTTCTACCATGGAAACGACACTTATCTCCTTGAAGCCAAATGGACAAATCTAAAGGTTGACGCCGCAACGCTGCGATCATTCAACGCAAAGGTAGAAGACAAAGCAGCGTGGTCTCGGGGATTACTAATTAGCCATGCTGGCTTTACCCGCGAAGGACTAACAGCCTTCGGGCGCGGCAAGAGTGTTATCTGCATGGACGGGCTTGATATATATGAAATTTTGAATAACCACCTCAGCCTTCCTGTTGTCATCGCTGCAAAGGCACGCCAAGCAGCCGAAACGGGGTGCCCATTCGTTTCGGTTCGAGAATTGACCCAAGGTGACGGACTCAGTTGTTCCTAACTAAGCAACATATAACAATAGCTATGCAAACACCTAGCCGAAGACAGCACGCCATCGACTGAACTCGCCCTGCGGAATCGCTGGCTAGACGTGCGACAAAATGCCCTCATCTCATTCTTCGTAAACGAGCAACGCCGAGCCTTTTGAGGGGCTCGGCGTTGCTCGTTTTTCTGGTGTGTATCGAGTTTGTTATGGGCTACAGACTGGGCCGCTTGCGCCTTGGTTGAATGCGCCGATCCATGCGGAGAAGTCGGTTGGGGTTACGCTACCGTCTTGGTTCACATCCGCGACCAAGCTGTTTGCGTTGTAGTTGCCGATCCACGCGGAGAAGTCCGTGGGCGTTACGTTGCCGTCATTGTTCTGATCAGCACAGAGCCTGGGTGGTGTTGCATTCCGGGTTGGGATGAAACCGCCTTCGAGTTCGTATGTGTTTCCAGTAAGAACGCCGCCGGCATCAGCTTGGCCGATCGAGCCCGTGAGTTCGTATGTGGTACCCGCTATCGCCCCGCCACCGCCGTCGATGGTGGAGCTGGTGATTTCATACGGCTGGGCGTGCGCTGGCAATGCCGATAACGCCGCGATGATCGCAAGATTCTGTGTACGCATAGTGATATCTCTCCGGGCATACACGAGCAATAAACCGCCCTGACGCCTTAATTTATGGACCTCATCTAGTCACTCAACGACAACCGCGTGCGCTGGGGATCAGGAAAATTAAATTCTGCTGTGAATACGGGGATCGAGACCTCTCAAACCGATGAGTAGCGGGTATGAACATCTCTACAATGCACTCAATGGACGATCCTTCAGAACATTCCGGTGGCGACCAACCTCGTCAGGCGGCGCTCAGCCATGAGCTCTTTGCAACTGTCACAGACGAACTCCGCCGGCTGGCGACGGTCATTTTTAATGACTCCTCGACCCAGCGGACACTCCAGCCCACGGCCCTTGTCAACTAGGCTTGGATCAAGCTTGCTGGAAAACTCGACGGCATCAACGACCGGCACCACTTCTTTGCACTGGCTGCCAAGACGATGCGGCAGGTACTGGCAGACCACGCCAGGGGCCAATCCAGAGACAAACGAGGCGGCGGCCGAAAGCGACTGACTCTGGGTCCGGGGTCTATGGCGGCTGCGGTCAGCGAGTTCGACGCAATCGAATTTAACGATGCGCTCGAGCATCTCGCATCGCTCAACGAGCGGCACGCACAGGTCGCTGAGCTTCGGCTGCTTGGCGCGATGTCAGTCCTTGAAATCGCTGACCACCTCGGTATCGGCGAAGCCACCGTCAAGCGCGACTGGCAGATGGCCAAGCTCTGGCTGATGCGGGAGCTGGCCTAGCGCGATGGACCGCAAGCTGTATGAACGCGTTCAGGGTGTAATCGACAAAGTGCTCGCGGCACAGGATCTGGATCGTGAAGACCTGCTGAAGGAGTTGGTCGCCGACGACACAGAGCTCGAGAGTGAGGTCAGATCTCTGCTTGCGGTGCTGGGCGATGCAGACGACCGTCACCCAATGTCAGACCATAATCTGAAAGAGCAGCGTCGACAACTCGATGCGATTATAGATGAACCGGTTTCGCCCC
>NVSP01000169.1 GCA_002732755.1 Phycisphaera sp. | reverse complement strand
AGGCTTTAAGGCTTCGGCGAGACTGATCTCTTCGGCGGCGAGATGAACATCGTTGGTGGGCCTAGCAACATCGCTTACTAGGTCGAGACGAATCGGGTAGCGGCCAGTTAAGAGCCCACCTCTGGCAGCCGTGCAGMSRWKYKYSYKRKWMWRGAWMSKRTMGWGCSTSSCACCKKCSAWKGSMWYRMGATCGAGGTTCGGCGTGTTGGCGATCTGATCGCGCGTTGGTTGCCGGATGGTTTGACGCCGATGCAAGGCGGCGGGCTGCGTGTTAGCTCGGATGATCTTGTGATAGCGATGGGCGATGGCGGGATCGATTGGTCCCGATCACAAGTAAACGGAAATATTCATGTGCTCGGTTTGGAAGTGGTTGATACAGATGGGCGGCGGTAYGCGATCGAGCGGTTTGACTGCGAGGTGGCGCTCGGGTCGCGGGCGGACGGGGCATTGGCATTCAGCACTGTGTTCTTGCAGCGTGGTGAGCCGGTGCTTGCAGCGGGACAGTTCTCGTTTGTCGGAATTATAGAAAAACGTCGGATGGCGTTGGATCGGGTTCGTCTGGATGGACAACTTGATATTACCGGGTTCCCGATCTCGGCTGCGACGGACGCGGTTGACATGGGCGCGCAGGATGTCCGGTCGTTGGCGGCTGAGCTTGTTGGCAGGCTGATGGATGTGTCGGTAATCGCCGACGCGGAGTCGGGTGAGATCGTGATGAGTGTGACGGGCGATCGACTTACGGGCAGCGCTCGGGCTGAGTTTGCTGGGGGTGATCTCCGCGTGCTGAGCGCCGAGTTTGAGTCGGTTGTTGGGCCGGAGGTGATTGAGCAGATCCGGATGCGATCGGCGCAGGCGGCGGGCAAGACCGAGCCGACGGGCGTGCGGTTTATCAAGCCAGCAAGGGTTGAGTTCGAAGTCGGTGAGTTTGGTGTACTCGATGGTTGGGCGTTTGCGCCGAGCGGGTCACCTAGTGTGAAGCTGACGGCGTCGGGCAATGTCGAGGGCGTGCGTATGGAGCGCGCCGGCGAAGTTGTTGGGTCGGGTGCGATCGGGGTTGCGCCGTTGGTGATCGAGGGCGATGTTCCGATCGGGAGTATTCTTGGCGGCGAATCGGCGCAGGCTTCGCTCGCGGTTTCGGGTGCGTTTGTGTCGGGCGATGTGCCTGTGGCGATGATTACGGGTGGGATTGATGTCGGGTTTGTAGCAGGCGAAATTGATGGGCCGATGCGGGCGGATCTGAAGATTGCAGGGCTGGATTGCGGCCAGGTCGATGAGATTGCGCATTTTGACGGAATTGTGGCGGGGATCGTCGGCGGCAGGCTTGGTGTGGATCTTTCTGTGACGGGGCAGATGACGGGCGGTGAGGTTTCAGAGTTTGCGGGTGAACTCTCGATTAAGAGCCCGCGGCTGCGGACACAATCACCGATTAGAATTAAGTCAGATACAGAATCAGTATGGTTGCTCGAACCTGCGGTGGTTGAGTGGCAGATTGAGACAGGGACGGCGACGCACAGGCTTCTGGCCCAGCCGGTGGGTGCAGAGCGGATCTATTCGGTTCTGCCGATTGATGCGGTGCTTCGGGTTGATGAGTTGAGGCTGTCGCGCAAGCAAGGTGTGTTTGCACCTGGGGTGTTTGCGTTGCGCGGGATGCTGGAAGCGCCGACGGTGCGTGTCCGTGTGCCGGGGGAATCGGGCGATGACCCGGCGGGCAAGTTGCACGGGTACAGCGGGCTTTCGCTTGGCGTGGTTGGTGATGCGTCGCGTATCGAGATTGCTGGGCGTGCGATGCCAGATGACGGCCGAGCCGAGCCGTTGGTTCTTGATGTTGACATCACGGGCTTTGCCGATGCGGATGGGTGGCCGAGCTTTGGGTTGTTGTCGACGAGCGTGGATTTGAAGACGATGGATTCGCCGACGGCATTGTTTGATGCGCTGCTGAATCAGAATGGGTTGATGACGGAGGTTGTTGGGCCGAGCATGTCGCTTGAGATTCACGGTTCGGAGCTCCGCGCCGAGTCTGGTGTGCTGCGTGTTGACTTTGTTGGGACGCGCGCGACGGGGCGCATGGTTGGGCGGATGTTTGATGGGCGGTTTATTGCGACCGAGCCGGCGGAGCTTGTGGTCAGTGTGGTTCGTCCAGAACTTGGTCGGTATCTGAGCGAAGCTGTCCCGGCGATCGGGACGATTACGAAGACCGCCGACGATGGGCCAGCGGTGTTGACGGTCAACACGCTTGAGGTACCCTTGTTACGCGATACGCAACTGAGCCGAATGCAGGGGCTTGTGGTCGAGGCGGTTGTTGATATCGGGACGGCACGGTTTGAGACGAGTTCGGCGTTTGGGGAGTTGATGAATGTGGCCGGGCAGCGAGCCGAGGGGGGGCTTGGGCACAAGATCGAGCCGATTTTTCTTACGGTCAACAGCGGCAACCTGAGTTATCCGCGTGCAACGATCCCATTTGGAGAATTCACGATTGAGTCGGAAGGGAATTTCAGGTTGACCGATGGGTACATCGACATCGTGACGTTTGTGCCGATGGCGGCGTTGTCTGAGGAGGCGCTCGGCAGTCTTAAGACTGGCGTGCTGTCTGCGATTGGTCGGCAGTTTCCGGGGTTCGAGTCGGCGACGATGGTGCCTTGGCGAACGAGGGGTTTGCCGGGGAACCGCACGACGATGCCCGATGTTGAGATGCTGCTTGAGAATGTTGGGGATGCGATCAACCCTCTGAACTTGATCGAGCAGGGGCTCGAATCGGTGCAAGATCTCGTGATTGATGGCGGGGGTGACTAGGTATTTGGGTGCCCCCTCGCTTGCGCGAGGGGCTCGTTGAATCGCCAGAACATTTATGATTCTTCGAGTATACTCTTGCGGTTTTCCCAGAGGTCGTCGAGTCGTTTACTTGTCTTTGAGGGTGGTGGGGATGCGAGTTGTGAGCCGCAGGCGGTGAGCAGGTCGATCATGCCTTGCGCSTNGNCRAGNCSARAYSKMYYMGCGRYYSKRCYKSYSGWCTTTGMGYSTNNRCCGNGNCWTGGSCKKSRYCGAGGYWYRMMAWGKNYGYGSKMGKTGYCANGTGKAAGGCRGWYGSATGTTGCGTCGAGGCCGGCGTGACAGAATACGGTTGCCTCGCACGCACCGCCTGCCATGAGTTTGCGCTGCCACTTCCATGTGGGAAGATCGGAGTGTTTTTGTGAAGCGGTCGGTGTCGATGGGCCGCCGGCGATGGTTTCGGCGATGCGGGCGATGTCGTCGGTGAGGCGTGGGCTAAAGATGGTCAGGCGATCGCCGACTCGGACGATGGGGCCGCCGCCGATGGGGGCTTCTGGGAATGCCCTGCTGTTTTCGAGCGCGATGACCTTGGCGTTGTGTGGGATTGTGTTGTGGCGGACGGCGGCGAGTGCGCCGATGAAGCCGACTTCTTCGGCGCGAGTAAAGAGCAGGCGCACATCGGCGTTGTGCTTGCCTTCTTTGCGCTCGGCGCGGATGTTGTCGAAGGCGATCATGGCGCACGCGGCGGCGGCGAGGTCGTCGCAGGCGACGGTGTGGAGTTGGCCATTGATGACCTCGGCTTTTGGTAAGAGCCAGCGGGCGATGTCTTTGGTGGTGATATATTCGTCGGATTCATCGAGTTCGCATATGTAGTGTTTGTATTGGCTTTCTGAGGTTGGGTCTGTGGTTTCGATGATTGTGCCGGGGAGCGAGCGGTCGTCGGCGGTGATGATTTCGATGCGTGCGTTTGTGAAGTAGTCGTCCATGACCCCGCCACGGAATGCGAGTTCGAGGGTGGCGGGTGCGATGATTCGTTCGACGACGAATGCTGGGTGGTCGAGGTGCGCGGTGAAGTAGACGGGTGGGGCATCGTCCGAGGGTTCTTTGAAGCTGATGGTGAGGTTGCCGGATTGGTCGGCGGCCATCACGAGGTCATCTCGTTCGCTGAGCCATTGTTCGATAAATGAAACAACGCGACCCTCACGGCCGGCGGCAGTGGGGATCGCGGTGAGATTGAGCATCATGTTGATGTCGGATTGCGTTGGTTGGTATGTGGTCATGCCGGGATGATACGGCGAGTTTGGGTCAGCGTCTGCTGGATCTGATTCTGCCGCCGAGGGACTTTGGTGGTCGTTTTGAGGGGACGATGCCGCCGGGGAACTTGTCCTTTGAGACTTCTTCGACGGGTGGTGCTTCGACGGTGTTGTAGCGGTTGCGCGC
This sequence comes from Phycisphaera sp., assembly GCA_002732755.1. Lineage (GTDB taxonomy): Bacteria > Planctomycetota > Phycisphaerae > Phycisphaerales > UBA1924. Next base: position 2,123 of record NVSP01000169.1, on the reverse strand, counting down.
CATGGCGGCTTCGAGCTGGAGTTCACGCATGCGCTGTTGTTCGAGGTWGTCGGCGGGCGGTTCGCCGGGTGTGAAGTCGTCGTAGTTGAGCAGGGGGATCTCGGTGTTGATGTGGTTTTCGATTGCGGTGAGTAGTGGGCCTTGCTCGGGGGTGACGAAGGACCAGGCTAGGCCGCCCGAGCCGGCGCGGGCTGTTCGACCGATGCGGTGGACATAGAGTTCGATGTCTTCAGGAAGATCGTAGTTGATGACATGGGTGATGCCCTCGACATCGATGCCCCGGGCGGCAAGGTCGGATGCGATGAGGACGGAAAGGTCGCCGGCGCGGAGTTTTTCCATGACGCTGTTGCGTTTGCCTTGGGCAAGGTCGGCGTGAATGGCGTGGGCATCGATGCCTTTGCGCATCAGCATGCGGGCGAGGTCGTCACAGACGCGTTTGAGCCGGCAGAAGATCAGGGTCAGGCCGGGCTCTTCGTGTGTGAGCAGGTGCGTGAGGAGCGCCTTCTTGTCCCACGGCTGGACGGTGAAGTAGAACTGTTGGACGAGGCTTGCGGTGAGCGAGCCGGCGCTGGTGACGATCTTCTCGGGGTTGGTCATGAAGCCGCGTGCGAGTTTTTCGATCTCGTCGGAGACTGTCGCCGAGACGAAGACGGTCTGGCGCTGCTTTGGGCAGAGTCCCAGGATGTGCTTGATGTCTTGGCGGAAGCCCACATCGAGCATGCGGTCGACTTCGTCGAGGATGACGAACTTGAAGTTGCGGAAGCTGAGGTAGCCYCGGCGTTGCATGTCCATGATCCGGCCGGGCGTGCCGACGATGATCTCGGCGCCCTTGTTGAGTTTGTCGGCTTGTGTTGTGATTTTTTGGCCGCCGTAGACGGGGATTGATCGGATTTCTGATTTGAAGCTGAGTTCTTCGAGTTCTTTGTGAATCTGAATGGCAAGCTCGCGAGTTGGTGCGAGGATGAGGGCTTGGAAGTTTTCGCCCGGCGTGACCCCGGCGAGGAGGGGGAGGCCAAAGGCTGCGGTCTTGCCGGTGCCCGTTTTGGCTTGGCCGATGACATCTCTGCCGGCGATGATCGGCGGGATGATCTGGGACTGGATGTGCGTTGGGTGGGTGAAGTTGAGGGTGACGAGTTGGTCGAGGAGTTCTTGGGGGAGGCCAAGGTCTGCGAAGGATTTGTCTTGGTCGAAGATGTCGGCGTTGGTTGTGTCGCGCTCGTTGCGGGCGCGGGTGACTATTGCATCCTTGGCGGTTGATTCTGGGCGTTCGGGCTTGCCATCGCGCTTTGAGGAATCTCTGCCTGAGTCCCGGCTTGAACTTCGGCCTGAGTCGTGGCCGGAATCTCGGCTTCGGCTTGGGCGCTTCTTCATTGGGCGAGGCTCCTCGGCAGGAGCATCGTCGATCGTGTCAGTGCTTGTGTCGTTGGCGGTGTCGCCCGAGGTGGTGCTGGCTGTGGCAAGGTCTTTGCCACGGCGGCGACGGCGGCGCTTTTTCGGCGCGGGCTCGCCGGCGGTGTCGCTGGCTTGGTTTGGCTCGTTGGCTTGCGTGGACGGGGAATCGCTCTGTAGAGCTTCGGCGGGGGTCTCTTCGGGCATTGTGTATCCAAATGTCTGCGGGCGCAGGGTTTGTGAGAAACGGTGGCCCGGGATTTTTTTCGTCCCTCCCGGCCCAGGTTGACATCGGGGGATACTAGGCCCTGTTTGGATGATCAACGAGCTTTCGCGGAGGCACCGCGACCAAGAACGGATGGTGCCGGGCGAACGGGCGGTGAAGCTGCTCTAGGTGGCCCAGTTCTCCGAACTGGGTGCCTTTTCATTTTTCAACTCAACTCAACTCAACTCAATTCAACCCGGCTCGGAGAGCCGGGCCACCTTAAGGCATGATGTTGCTCTAACACCCGGCGTTGAAGTTGGCGATCCACGCGGTGAAGTCGGTGGGGTCGAGGTTGCCGTCGCAATTGACATCGGGCAAGCATGGATCGGGGTTGAGATCGAAGACATACGCCGAGCCGGAGTTGGTCCCGTTGTCGTCGTCCGCGTATGCCCCGATCACGGCGGTGTCGCCCGAGACCGAAACCGAGATGCCGAATCGGTCGATCGCCGTCCCGTCGTCGGCGAGGAGC
>NVSP01000168.1 GCA_002732755.1 Phycisphaera sp. | reverse complement strand
ATGGTTTTTGTCATCAACCCCTTGGCGATGCCGCCGGCACGGAGGCCTAGGTCCATCCCCGGCGGGAGCGTCACACCAGGTTGACTCAGATAATCGACTAGATGTTCATGAACTTGATCTGGAGTTTGGAGCATGGGGAAGACATCGACGAATCGGAAGAGCTGGACCTTGAACTCCTGATCTTTCATGGACCAGTTCATGAGTTTGTCGGAGTAGAACTTGGAGCTGAAGATGCCGGCCTTGCCGGTGCGCGCAAGTTCGAGGAGTTCTTCGCCGATACGGAAGACCTCTGGGTCGATCGCGATGTCTTTGCGTGCGGCTGAACTGACGGGAGGGCGCTCTTGTGCCGGCAGCGGATCGGACTTCTTTCTAAAGAACCATGCCATCGCGGACCTCCTTACAACCCGCCGAGAAAGCCGCCTCTCGGATCGGTGCGGATTGTAGACAAACCCGGTCCACGCGCACCGCGTCAAGCGGGTATAACCTTGCCCATGATGAGCGGACCCTGCGTGCTGACAATCGGAAACTTTGACGGCTGCCACATTGGGCACGCGGCGTTGATCCGGCGCGCCCGCACGCTTGCCGACCAGAACAAATCCCGCGTTGTTGTCATGAGCTTTTACCCTCACCCCGCTGCCAAGCTCCGCCCCGAACACGCCCCGCCGCTGCTTACAGATTGGACCGACCGGGTCGGGCTTCTCAAAGACCTCGGCGCGGATGAAGTCGTGATGCTCGAKCCAACCGATGAGTTGCTCGGCCTTGACCCGCTCGAATTTGCCCAGCAATGGATCAAACCTCGGAACCCCACGCACATCATCGAAGGCCCGGATTTTCACTTCGGCAAAGGCCGGTCAGGAAATCTGGATGTCCTTCGCGTGCTGAGTCAGGCATTCGGGTTTGCAGTCGAAGAAGTCCAGCCGGTGCGTGGCGTGCTGACCGATCACGCTGAGGTTGTTGTGTCGAGCACGCTGATTCGTTCACTGATTCAAGACGGGCGAGTCCGCGATGCTTCGGCGCTGCTCGGTCGGCCCCACCGTGTCACCGGTGCCGTCGTTCGCGGCGAGAGGTTGGGCCGGCAAATCGGTTTCCCAACTGCCAATGTCGAGTGCCAAACGCTCATGCCGGGAGCCGGTGTTTATGCGGGTTGCGCACTGCTCCCGAGCGGAGAAACCTACCACGCCGCGATCAGCATGGGCACTCGGCCGACCATCAACGGCCTCGAAGATCGATTCGAGGTTCATCTGCTCAACGCGCCCGTCGATGGGGATCGGCTTGTAGGGCTTGATGAGTATGGCTGGGAGATTTCAGTTGAACTCGTCGGCAAGCTCCGCGACCAGATAAAATTCGGCTCGGTTGATGAACTCACCGAGCAACTCAGGATCGATTGCAGCCGCGTGGGTGACACGCTAAGCAGAACCATCAGTGCGGGAGCCGTGTCATGAGCGCGTGGGAAACAAACACAACAATCGAAGACATCGCCGCCTTTCTTGCGGACAAAGAGCGGATCGCGGTTGTGACACACGCGCGCCCCGATGGYGATGCCGCGGGTTCGTCGCTTGCGCTTGTCCGTGCGCTCAACCGGGCGAGCAAGACGCGCCGGGCAAGCGTGTGGTACACCGGCGGGCCGCCGGCGTGGCTGGACAAACTTGCGGGCGATGCGCCGTTTCATGTTCTCGAAGGTGACAAGACGCCGGATATCGAACCAGATGCGGTTGTTGTTGTTGATACCGGATCGTGGAAACAACTCGACCACCTCGCCGAGTGGGTGCGCTTGCACAGCGAAATCACATCGGTGATTGATCATCATCTCGAAGGCAACCCGGATGTTGCGCCCCGGCTGCATATTGCCAAGGACTCAGCAGCGGCTGTGCAGCCCGTGTGTAAACTCGCGCTCATCGTGCTCGGGCTCAGCTCACCACGCGAACTGCCCGTGTCGATCGCAGAACTAATCTATACAGGGCTTGCCACGGACACCGGATGGTTTCGCCACTCCAATGTAAGCCCCGCGGTCTTTGAACTTGCTGCCGATCTGCTGCGCGCGGGTGTCGATCACCCCAAGCTGCTTGCGACGATCGACCAGGGCGACCGCCCTTCGCGTTTGCGCGTGATGGCAGAGGCTCTTGGCTCACTCGAACTGCACGACCGCGAGCGCATCTCGATCATGTCGCYCACAAGAGAAGCCATCCACCGCGCTGGTGCTGGCGCATCGGATACGGGCGGGTTCAGCGACCTCGGCCTCAAGATCGCGAGCGTGCGTGTCAGTGCGACACTCACCGAGGTCGAGCTTTCGGGCATTGGTCCCGCGACGAAGATCAGCTTCAGATCGAAGGCTGGTCCGGGCATGGTTGATGTCAACGAGGTCGCCAAGACTCTCGGCGGCGGCGGCCACGCCAACGCATCGGGCGCGCGCAWCGGGCTTCCGATCGAGCAGGCCAAGCCGCAGGTTCTTGCTGCGATCCTTGACTACGAAAAGAACCACCCGTGAGCGACTATCGACCGCAACGCTCGTCGCACAGCAGGCCGCCACGTCGCCCGCCGCTCTCTGTTTTTTCGACCACGCTCTGGGAATATCCGAGCCAGCACTACGACGCAGCCGACGGCAGCACGATGCAGGGCAGCAAGCACTACGCCGGCGCAACGCCGAGCTGGGTCATCTGGCAACTGCTTTCTCGCTACACACGCACCGGAGATACGGTCATCGACCCGATGTGCGGCTCTGGAACCACGCTCGATGTCTGCAAAGATCTCGACAGAAATGGCACTGGATTTGATCTTTGCCCTTCACGCGACGATATCGAGCACGCTGACGCGCGAGCGATCCCAAGACCCGATAGATCTGCAGACTTTGTGTTTGTCGATCCGCCGTACTCGACACACATCGACTACTCGGACGACCCGGATTGCATCGGCAAGCTCGACGCGGCCGGTGATGATGGGGGCAAGGCGTACTACGACGCGATGCGTCAGGTCATCGCAGAGATCGACCGCGTGCTCAAGCCAAGGCGCTACATGGGGCTCTATGTGAGCGATTCGTGGCGCAAACGCAAGGGCAAAAAAGAGAAGCCGGGAGCGGTCATGGGCGGCTCGTTTATGCCGATCGGGTTCGAGCTTTTCTCGATCATGCGCCAACACTTCGAGCCGGTTGATATTGTCTGCGTCGCGCGCAAGAACGACAAACTCGTTCGGGGGAACTGGCGCAAGTCTGCTATCGAGGAGAACTTCTTCCTGCGAGGGTTCACCTACTGCTTCATCATGAAGAAGCCGTAGTGGTCACGCGGGCTTGTCGGTCATTTCCTGTGGGATGCCATCTTTGAACCTGACGCGGAGCGTGCCGTCGACATCCCGGATTCCCTGGTCTGATGGGCCGCCGGTAAAATCGACCTTGACGCGGGGCTTTTGGGGGTTGTATTTGCCGGTCACCCAGTTGTCCACGATCATCATCTCAAGCGTTGCTGCGCACTGCTGCATCGTGATATTCGAGTTGATGTGGATGTCGGCGTCACGGAGCATCGCATCCGCTGCATTCAAAAAATCTGTAATGTCTGGATACTTCGCAAGCAAGTCCAGCACGAACTTAAACTGCCCGAGTGCCGGGAGCATCTTGTTGCCCCGGCGGTACACCTCTATCTTGTGGATCTTGCCCTCGCTGTAGAAAGGCATCGTCTCTTTTTTGGCACCCGTAAGGTTGGGCTTGTACATATTGTACTTATTTATTTCCCAGTCGAGTTCTGAATCATTGTCAGTACTGAACCGTCGTGCGACTTCCTTCACCGCAACCAAGTCCAAACCTCCAAGGCCGGGCAGGAAGAAGTCCTCATCCGTAAACCCGCCGAGGCTCAGCCAGCGGAACGCTTCTTTTGAGGTCATGTTCAGGCCCTCGGACGCGGCGATTTCTTTCGTCAAGTCTTCGAGGTCAGTGAATTGGCCGTTGGCGTAGTACCAGAAGTCGGCGAACCGGATGTACTGGCGGATCCGGCGGGTCTGGCTTTCCTCGTAGCGGCGCTTGAGCCAAGTCACTTCTGTGTTCCCGTCGTAGTCGGCGAGGATGATGTACGCCGCCTCTCGCGCTGACGAGTGCGCCAGCGTCATCCCACCGGCAAGCACCGGGTCCGCAAAGCCCGCGGCTTCTCCGGTCAGCATCCAGTTCTCGCCGACCAGCTTCTCCGAGATATACGACCAATCCTTGGTGGTCCTGATTTTGTTGTCCGCTGTCGCGTTTTTGATCAGTTCTTGAATTCGTGGTTCTTGCGCGATGGCGTCCTTGTACAACTCCTCGGGCTTCATCTTCATCTTCTTGTAGTGCTCAACCGGGCAGATGTAGCCGATGCTCGTGCGGGTCGGCCCAAGCGGGATAAACCAGATCCAGCCCGCAGCGATCGAGAGCACCTCGACGCGCGTGGCCCCGACGCCGATCTCGATGGCCCAGTCGGCGTTGTCCCAGTAGTCCCAGACAGCCATGTTCTTGAGCTTGCTCGGGATCTCGATCTTGACCCCCACGCCTCGCCGGAGCACGCCGGCGTACCCCGAGCAATCGACATAGTGCTTGGCTTCAACGCGGGTACCGTCAGCAAGCGTGAGGCTCTTGATCTCGCCGCCGGCGGCATCGACCTTGGYCACYTGCGTTTCTTCGCGGACCTCGCACCCAAGYTCGCGGGCATGRTCCAGAAGAATCTTGTCGTAGATCGCGCGWTCRACYTGGAAYGCGGTGAAGACGCGCTGRCCTTTGTATGTAGCAGGCCTTGCCTCGTCTTTGAACTTTGACAAAGGCAGGAACTCAAACGCCCAGAGCTTATCGGATGTTCCCCAGCGGTATGTGCCACCGATTTTGATCGGGAAGTTSGCYGCCTCGACCTTGTCCCAGACACCCATCTCGTCGAGGATTGGCCCGATCGCAGGGAGTTGGCTCTCGCCGACATGCTCACGCGGGAATTTTTCTTTTTCRAGAATCAGAACATTCAGCTCAGGCCGATACTTCTTGAGAAGAGTCCCGACAGTGCTGCCGGCAGGCCCCCCACCGACAATGACTACATCAACTTTTACTACGGCGTTCTCAGAAACCACACCGACCCCCAGTTTTGGTACGGATCACGACCCCGTGCTGCCAAGCACCGGTCGCCGCAAACCCTGCCCGGAACGAATGTCCAGGGTTCTCTATCTAGCTCAACCCAATGTACCACACCTGTCAAGCCCTTACAAGGGCGGACGGGCAACTCCGCTGATCCAGCCGCCGCCAAGGACCCGGTCTGGGGCTACCTTGCTGTATACAACGAGTGCCTGACCGGGGGTTACAGCACGCTGGGGGCTGATAAATCGGACCTCAAATCCGCCGGCAGCGTCTTGAATCCYGCGAAACTCAGCCTCGGCGGCGATGCCGTTGTACCGGTGCCGGGCAAAGCAGGGTGTCCACTCAGAGCCGATCTCRTCATCCACRAGCCAGTTCGAGTCGCCGACGGTGCAKCCGGTCGAGAGCAGRTCYTCTTCGCTCCCGATCGTCACGGTGTTGGCGATCGGGTCTTTGTCGACAACATAGATCGGGTATCCGAGCGCTACGCCGACCTTTCGCCGCTGGCCGATGGTGAATCGGTGCTGGCCGTCGTGCTGGCCGAGAACTTTGCCATCGGTGTCCACGATCGCGCCCGATGCCTCTTTGAGTTCTGGGCGTTCCTTCTCTACAAACGATGCGTAGTCGTTGTCGGGGACGAAGCAGATCTCTTGCGAATCCGGCTTGTTGAAGACGGGCAGCCCAAACTTGTGCGCAAGATCGCGGACTTCCTGCTTGGTTTCGTAGTCACCGATCGGCAGGAGCGTCGAGGCGAGCTGCGCCCTTGGAATCCCAAAGAGCACATACGACTGGTCCTTGCTGGTGTCCTTGCCGCGCAGGAGCGAGGTCTGACCGCCGACCTTTCCGATGCGTGCGTAGTGGCCCGATGCGACAAAGTCGGCATCGATATGGGCAGCGTGGTCGTGGAGTTTGCCGAACTTGAGCCAGTCGTTGCACCGCACGCACGGGTTTGGCGTTCGGCCCTTGGCGTACTCATCCACGAAGTAGTCGATGACTCGGCGGAAATCGTTTCGGAAGTTGAGGACATAGAGCGGCATATCCAGCTCAGCCGCCACGAGCCGCGCATCCGCAGCGTCGCCGATGGAGCAGCAGCCCTGCTTGTGGAGCTTTGGTGCTGATGCGCACGCGCGGTCGGCGGGCACAAGCTCGCTGAGCGTCTCGCCGGGCGAGCCAAGACGCATGAACGCGCCGACAACCTCGTACCCCTCATCCCTGAGCAGCGCAGCAGCGACCGAGGAGTCAACCCCCCCGGACATCGCGAGCAACACTTTGGGCTTCTTACTGGACA
>NVSP01000167.1 GCA_002732755.1 Phycisphaera sp. | reverse complement strand
CGAACACGCCGACAACATGAGCGACAAGCACTACCCGCCACTCATCACCACAGGCATGATCGACCCCGCGCTCAACAGATGGGGCGTGCGTCCCTCCCGCATCCTCAAATCGACATGGCAAGCTCCGCGCATCAATCGCCAAGCAATGGATGAAACCGGAACACTCTCAGAGTGGATCGACAAGCGCTGCACACCCAAGCTGCTAATTGCCACCCAATCACGGGTAATCGAACTGATCGTCGACGAACCGGGGACCATGCTCCCGTGCATGCCCGTGCTGACCGTCACGCCAAAGGACACCGCAAAAATGTGGCACATCGCGTCGGTTCTTGGCTCCCCCGTCGCCTGCGCAACCGCCATGTCGCGGTATTCGGGGACTGCGCTCACGACCGATGCGATCAAACTCGCGGCCAAGCAACTGCTCAAACTACCGATACCAATTCAATCGAACGCATGGGACCACGCCGCCGATCTCTACCGCGATGCGAGCATCGCCGGATCGAACACCGCGCGTATTGAACTGCTGATCAATTCAGCAGAGCAGATGAACACCGCCTTTGATCTCTCAGACACCGACCGCCAAAGACTCATGGCGTGGTGGACACCAAGACTCCAGCGAACCTTCGAGAGATAGCGCATAAAAAAACGGCACCCGGTATAAACAGGTGCCGTTGTGATGAATGTCTTGGTGCGTGTCAGCTTGCCCGATTGGAGGCAACCGCCCTTGTCGCCTTCTTCTTGTGCCGTGGGCGTCGGCTCTTCGGCTTGGCGCCGTTTGCCTTGGGACCATTCGACTTGGGACCAGTTGGCTTTGCGCCACGCGACTTCGAGCCGCTCGGCTTTGTTTCATTTGGCTTAGAAACGCTCGGCGCTGCATCGCTCATGCCGGATTCATGCGTTGCTTTCTTCGCCGCAGCCTTGGCTTTCTTGCGAGGATCACCGGTGCCGGATGCGCCGCGGTTGTTGGGCCTGCCGTCTCGGCCGATACCGCCCCGGGCGGGCTTGTTGCTGCTTGGTCGCCTGCGCTGCGTTGGCTTTGGTTTGCCCGGTGCGCTGCGCTCGACCCGCTCGTCGCAGATATCCATCGGAACCTGCAATTCCTTCAACGGCTTATCAGTAAGCCGCTCGATCGCCCGCAGGTACCCTCGTTCATCACGGTCACAGAACGCGATCGCATGTCCCGTCGCGCCAGCACGCCCGGTCCTGCCGATGCGGTGWATGTACGACTCTGGTTCATTTGGGATATTGAAGTTGATTACATGCGTCACGCCGTCAACATCGATCCCGCGAGCCGCGACATCGGTYGCSACRAGCACGCGKGCCCGMCCATACTTGAACGCATCGAGCGCTCGTTGGCGGTTGTTCTGCGACTTGTTGCCGTGGATGGCAGCCGTGGAAATGTTCCCRTTGTTGAGAATCTTGGTGAGCTTGTCGGCGCCGTGCTTGGTGCGTGTGAATACGAGCGCCCGCTCGACCGCTTTATCTTCGAGAAGCCTCCGCAGCATCGCGGGCTTGGCGCTGGCGGGGATCATGTAGAGCGACTCCTCGATGAGCGGGGCCKCCGAWGCRACGGGGGTCACGCTGATTTTGACCGGRTTGGTCAAGAGCGAGTTGGCGAGCTTTGAAATATTGCTTGGCATCGTCGCCGAGAACAGAAGCGTCTGACGCTGCTTGGGAATCTCGCCCGCGATCTGGCGGATCGGCTGGATAAAGCCCATGTCGAGCATCCGGTCGGCTTCGTCGAGCACGAACATCTCGATGCCGTTGAGATTGACATAGCCCTGCTCCATCAGATCCATGAGTCTGCCCGGCGTGGCGACGATGATATCAACACCCGCCTTGAGCTGACGCACCTGCTTGGACTGGCTCACACCACCATAAATAGTCGTGTACCGAAGCCCCGTGTTCTGGCCGTAGACACCAAAGCTGTCAGCGATCTGAGTCGCCAACTCTCTCGTCGGCGAGAGAACGAGCGCCCGCGGGAGCACCGGGCCTCGGTGCTTCTTGTCGGGCTTGTTCGTGTGAAGCCTGTGCAGAATCGGGAGCGCAAAGGCAGCGGTCTTGCCCGTGCCCGTCTGTGCGCAGCCGAGCACATCATCACCAGCCATGATCGGCGGGATCGCCTGGGCCTGGATCGGGGTTGGGGTTTCGTAACCTTCGCGAGCAACTGCTTTGAAGAWCGGGGATGCGAGTTCTAGTGAACGAAATGTCTGCACTGTTGCAGTCTCCATAAGCCGAGCGGCAATCACCACTCGGAGGGTTAAGGACAGGCTTGCACCAATATGTATTGGAAAAGCGTGGCCAGCTGGATAAGCATCCACGGAATACGCCCGCACATGCTGCCAGCAGGATCTCAGTTCCGCACGCCCGATCTACAGATCGAACACACCCGAGGCCACCGGCTTGTCGGTTAGTGTAGGCGCCCGTTTTGCTCTGAGCCATGCCCGCTCATCATCGAACCAATACGATCCGATAAGCCGATACATGCGTGTCGCCAAGTCAACGGAGTAATTGCCCCCATGTCAGAGGACCACGGCCCAGAACGCAAAGTCGCCCCGTGGCAGGATCGGCTTCACGAGATTATCTTCGAGGCCGACACCCGCACAGGGAAACTCTTTGACATCTGGCTGATCGTCATCATCCTGCTCTCCGTCATCGTCGTGGTCCTGAGCACGATGCCCTCGGCACAGTACGACCCCCTTCGGCTGACCTACATCATCTTGGAATGGACCTTCACCGCCATATTTTTGGTCGAGTACATCCTCAGGCTCATGATCGTCCGGAGGCCGCTCCGGTACGCGTTCTCATTCTTTGGTATTATTGATCTCCTTGCGATCCTGCCAGCGTTTATTGGTCTCTTTCCGGGCAGCAGCGCCGACAAACTCATGGTCATCCGCACGCTCAGGCTGCTGCGGATTTTCCGCGTCTTCAAGCTCACCCGCTACCTCTCCGAGGCATCGGCGCTCCGCGAAGCTCTTATCCAAAGCCGCCACAAACTCGCGGTGTTTGTAACCACGATCCTAATCRTTGTGCTTGTCGCCAGCGCCCTGATGCACGTCATCGAGAGCCAGGCCGGCAACACCGATAATTTTGATTCCATGCCAAACGCGATGTATTGGGCGGTCATCACCATGACCACCGTGGGCTACGGCGACATCGTCCCCACGACCGCCATGGGCAAAGCCATCACCATGGCGCTCGTCCTGATGGGATACTCACTGATCATCATCCCTACAGGTATTCTGACCGCCGAAATCGTCGGGAGTGCAGAGCGGGTCATCACCACCCGGTCGTGCCCATCGTGCATGACAGAAGGCCACGACAACGACGCGACATACTGCAAAAAATGCGGCGAACCACTCGAATCCCAATAGAATACACGCGATTGAGCACCGCGCTGGTCTTTGCTCCGCCACCAACTCTTTCTGCCTGAAAATCAATTCCCGCTTTCATCGGCATCAAGAAACCGGTACCCTGTGCGTGTTCGCAAACAAACACGATGCAAACAACGATGTACTGGAGCACGGCGGTGTGTATACGAATGTTCGGGGTTCTGGCTGCGGTTTTATCGGCACAAAGCAGCTCCGCCGCGACCATGAAACCCCAGCCGCAATTCATCGATCGGGTAACCGAGACTGGGACGCAGAACCTCAGCTTCGGGCGAGGCTCGGCAATGGTCGATCTTGACGGCGACGGCTTGCTCGACATCATCACGGGCAACGCCAAAGGGCTCAACCTCATCCTGCGACAGAACCCGGACCACACCTTCACCCAAGTAAACCAAGCATGGGGCTTTGGCACCGAAGAGGATCTCACATGGGGCACCATCGTCGCAGACTTTGACAACGACGGCGACCCAGACATCCTCTTCGTCAACGGAAACGCAGGCGGGTTTCCTGATATCGACCCGTGCAGGCTCTACCGCAACGACCTCTCAACCTCGGGCATCTTTACCGATGTCACCGCAGCAAGCGGCGACCTGGCAATCCCAAGCAGCAACTTCGGCGGGACCACGCTCGACTACGACAACGACGGCGACCTCGATGTCTTCCTCAGCAGCAAAAACGATGAGAACCCATGCCGGCTCCTGCGCAACGACGGCAACCTGACATTCACCGATGTCGGCACCCAAGCCGGGATCACCCATCTGAGCGTGTTCCGTCACTGCAGCACGGGCGATTTCGACAACGACGGCTGGATGGACATCGCCGTCGGCTCCCTCAGCAACGCGAGCAGGCTCTACAGAAACAACCAAGACGGCACCTTCACCGATGTCGCGGCGAGCCTCGGCGTCGATTCACCCCGTTATAACTTCGGCATGATTCTTGAAGACTTCAACAACGACGGCTGGCAAGATATCTACATGCCAAAATGGCAACTCAACCCGGAAGTACCAAGCCCGCTCTTTCTCAACAACGGCGACGGAACATTCACCGATGTCACCGTCGGCAGCGGCATGACCGGGCAAACCGACATGGGGCACAACACCGGCGACATCGATCTCGACGGCTTCCCAGATATCTTCATTGGTACGGGACACCCGAATGTGAAGGACTTTGACGTAATCAAGCTCGTCCGCCCAACACCAAGCGGAGGCCTCATGTCTTTAGATGTAGGTGAATCCGCTGGGTTCCATGCGCTCGGTAAGACGCGCAGCCATGGAGCTGCTTTTGGCGACATCAACCGCGACGGCTACAACGACGTTTATGTCAACAACGGCGGACCGGCGTTCGTCCCCTCCAGCTGGCAGGAAAACTCCTTGTTCATCTCCGACGGCAATGCCAACAACTGGATTCAGGTCGAACCAATCGGCGTGATATCCAATAAGTCTGCTGTTGGCGTGCGCATGATGGCGCTGACCGGTGACGACGTGAAAGTCTTCCGCTTAAACACCGTAGGCCGTGGCTTCTGTAACACCGACAGCCCGATTGCTCACTTTGGTTTAGGTCCAGCAAACCGCATTAAGGATTTCTTTATGCGCTGGCCTTCCGGCATTGAACAAACTTACCTTGATCTTCCAACTTTGGAGGCTCACAAGATTTACGAGACTGGTTTCACTTGGAGCGGCACTCCAGCAGTGGGCGCCACCATCAACCTGGAAGCCTTTGGTGTACCAAGCGGTACCGTCACCCTGTTCCACTCCGATGTCGCTGGTGTGACCCGCGATCGCGCGCAAGGCGGCACCGTCCGCATGGGTGGCACCATCACCTTTGAAACTCCGTTCGCGCTTGGCGCCGATGGCAAGGTCAGCACCACCTTCACCATTCCCAACGACCCAAACCTCAGCGGCAAGACTCTTTACCTGCAGGCCAAGGTTGAGGATTCCTCTGGTGTGCATCCGCTGACTCTGACTCACAATGTTGAGTTGGTGATTCCATAAGACTGGTTGCCACACCAAACGAAACAAGCCCGGCAAGGTCACTTGCCGGGCTTGTTTAATGGGTAGCGCTTCTGCTTAAAGCACTACCGTCACTGGATTAGTGAGGATTCCAGCACCACCGCCAAACAACTCGCCGGCGTGAAGGTGGACCGTGGTACCAGCCAAGCCAGGAGGAAGGTTTACCGAAAGCTCTGCGTGGCCAGCTGCATCTGCGGTTAATGCAGGTAGTTGGTTAATCGGAGCACTCAGGGATAAGGTGCCTAGGTTGACGCCAAACGGACCGTTGCCAGTGAGTGAGTAGCCAATCAAGACCGTGCCGCCAGCATTCATGCCATCGACGTTCATGGTGCCCAACTGACCCGCGGTGAAGTTCACCAAGGAAAGGACGCGTGGGGACATGACTTGGATGGAACCAATCATGCCGAAGAAGGCATGTGGGTCACATTGGTAATCGTAGAGATCGCCTGCAACAGGGTTGGCGGCCAAAAACGCGGTATCGAAGGTGACTGTGAAGGTATTAGGAGCCGTGGTTGGGTTTCCAGAAAGAAAGGCTCCGGATAAGGCGTGCACGTTGTGAGAACCGCCGCCGGACCAAACCCAGGTGACTTTATCACCAATGTTCAGGTTTAGGTCTTGAGGTTCGAAAACGAAACCACCCGCACCGACCGTCACTGTGTGATCGTTCTGTGCGGTTGCCGCGGTAGAAAGAGTAAGACCAGCCACCAAAATGAGGCCGGTTTTGAGGAGAGAGGTAGATTTCATGGGAAGAGATTTATCCAAGGGGACCACGCAATAATAAAGCACATTCGGAGAAAAAGGCTGAGTTATTGGGGTTTTTCGAGGTGTAGATTTCGGTTTCCCAACGAAAAGCGGCCTCAATCCAATGGATTGAGGCCGCTCAGGTCGAATGAAATATCGATTCCCCCTAGAGGACTACCGTGACTGGGTTGGTGAGAATGCCAGCTCCTCCACCAAAGAGTTCAGCAGCAT
>NVSP01000166.1 GCA_002732755.1 Phycisphaera sp. | reverse complement strand
ATAGCGGAGCATGTCGAGCAGCGGCACATGGCATTCGACCGCTGCGAACAGATCAGGTCGTTGTGCGATCATGGCACCCGTAAGCAGGCCGCCGTTGGACCCGCCGGCGATACCCAAACGCTCTGAATTCGTATACTTATTCTCGATCAGATACTCGCCCGCGGCTATGAAGTCATCAAATGTATTCTGTTTGTTCTCCATTTTTTCCGCCGTCGTGCCACGCCGCTCCGTACTCGCCGCCGCCACGCAGGTTTGCTACGGCGTACACGCCGCCAGCTTCAAACCACGGGAACATGGTCGAGCTGAACCGGGGTGTCATGCTGATATTGAACCCGCCGTAGCCGTAGAGGATGGTCGGGTTGTCTCCGTTGAGTTCGAGGTCCTTGGGATGGACAATGAACATGCTGATCGGCGTTCCATCTTTGGACTCGTACCAGACCTGTTTGACGACGATTGAATCCGGATCGACCGGAACATCGGCCCGTGCCCAGAGTTCCGGCTCGGCGTTGTGGTCGGCGAGATCGATGTGGTAGATACTCGTTGGCGTGTTGTAACTGGTGAATGTCAGGAACGCCTCGGTGCGGTCATCGCTTGTTGAAAGACCTGCCGTTCCGATGCCGGGCAGTTCGAGTTCGCCAATCTGGGCGCCATCCATCTCGTACAGAGAGATGCGAGTCTGTGCCGATTCGAGATAGCTGGCCGCGATCACTCCTTGGGCAAAGCCCGCGCTGCGAAGAACCAGGTTTGGGTCTTCGGGAATGATGTCGGTCCAGTTGTCGTAGGCGGAGTTGTTCATGTCAATGGCGACGACCCGGCCGTTGGGTGCGCCCATCGTCGTTTGTGCATACAGAATGTCGCCGTCAAAGTCAGCAGAGCCGGGCCTGCCTTCTCGCCCGATTGAGATAGTGTTCAGATTCAGTTCACCGGTATTGAACCAGTGCTCAAGATCAGCGGACCAGAGATCAACGCCGCTGGTACCGGTCCAGTAGCCCACAAGAATCCACTTGCCATCCTCGGAGACCATGCTCCACGGCCCCCAGGTTGTTGCGAGTTCGGCGAGGCGTTCATCGGAAAGGTCTAAATCACCATAGAAAGTGGAGAGATCGTGCTGACGAAAGAGCGTGCGGTCCTGGCGATGGTGTGTGCCGAGCTTGTGGAATCGTTCGATGCCGGAATACGCATCATCGAGGTCTTCGAGCGCCGAGTAGTAGAAGCCGGATGAGTCAGGCAGCCACTGGCCGAAGTTAACCTTGCCGGGGATCTCTTCGGCGAGCCATTCACCCGTAACGACATCCATGACATACAGCGTCGAGTTCTCATCGCCGGCGTAGTACATACCAAACGCCATGAGCGAACCATCGGGGTTGGGTGCGGTCCATGAAATGGTGGTCAGGCCGCTTTCATCTATCTCTTCCGGGTCGAGTAACACGCGCTCTGTGCCGTCGATCCCTTCTCGCACTTTGACAATGGACTGAGGCTGATCGCCTTCGCGTGTGCGGTAGAAGTAGCGGTCACCATACATTGAGGGTGTCGAGATCAATGGGATTTCGAGAAGCTCGCGGAGCCGTGCTTCGAGTTTGTCGCGCCCCGGTATGTTGTCGAGCACCTGCCGCGTGTAGTCGTTCTGTGCTTCGGTCCACTCGCCGAGTTCTTCGGTCATGTTGCCCGCATCGTCGCCTTCGAGCCATCGGTAGTCGTCCGCAATGCTGTGGCCTTGCACTTCATCGGTGACAATGCGAACTTCGGTCGCGGGTGGATCGCCCGGTTGAGCGCCGGTCGTGCCCGCGGTGGCGATGAAAAGAACGCTGCTGACAAGGGCGAAATTCGATTGCATCGTGGACCTCCAGAGCCGGGCACCCGCCGGGACAAGATGGTACCACCAAATCGGGATTGGGATTCACTCGCTGCGATGTGCTACTGGACGATGCCCTGCGTGAGCCGCATGAACGCGGTTTCGAGGTTGACCGCTTCCTCGGTGTAACCGTTGATCCGGTACCCCGCGTTGATGAGCATGCTGGGTATATCGCTTGGGCTTGTCGCCGCGTCATCCTCGAAGGTCAGCTCAATCACTTTGCCATCGCCCGTCGCGTCGGCTTCGCTGTCTTTTGCGTTGCGGAGTGTGACCTTCTGGATGCCGCCGACTTTGGTGAGCATCTCAGCCGCCGCACGGGTTCTGTCAGTAAGTAGTATATGAAAAGTCCGCCCCACTTTGGCCCGCCGGATCGCCTCGTTAACATTGCCGCTAAAGAGCAGTTTGCCGCGTTCAATGATTCCGACCTGGTTGCAAAGTTCGGCAAGCTCGTGCAAGATATGCGAGCTAATCAGAATCGTCTTGCCCATCCGGCGGAGTTCTTTGAGCAACTCGCGGATCTCGATCCGTGCGCGCGGATCAAGACCACTGGCGGGCTCATCCATCAGCAAGACTTTGGGGTCGTGCAGCAGGACGCGTGCGATCGAGAGCCGTTGCTGCATGCCCCGGCTCAGCCCGTTGACCTCGGCGGTCGCCTTGTAGGTCAGGTCGGTTAGCTCGAGCACATCGAGCACGACCTTGCGCCGGTTGTCACCCGAGATGTTGTAGGCAGATGCAAAGAATTCAAGATATTCTTGAACAACCATATCCTCGTACGCGCCCATGAAGTCCGGCACATACCCGATGCAAGGCCGGATGTCGCGGTTCTGGTACCCGATCGTCAGGCCGTTGACATTGGCCTGCCCGCTCGTTGGCTTGAGCAGTGTCGCAAGGATCTTRATGGTCGTGGTYTTGCCCGCGCCGTTGGGGCCGATGAAGCCGTAGCACGWGCCTTCCTCGATCGTGAGGTTGAGGTTGTCGAGCGCCACGAGATCGCCGTAGCGTTTGGTCAGGTTGATGGTTTCGATCATCGCCATGGTTTATCCGGCTCCCTTTGGTTCAGCAATGTCTTCAGCAAGACCGGCAGCGGTGCTCTGCCAGCGAGGCGGATTCTCATCAAGCGGGTAGACCCACCTGACAACCACCTTGCCCGACCAGTCGATTTCTTTCCACCCACCGCCGCGCTTGAGATAGACCGGGAGTGGGTTCATTGCATCGGTATCTTTAGATATCTGAACTACGCCAAGGACGATGATGCACGGCTGCGTGATCCACTTGCCCAGATCCAGCCCGTGCGTGCTTCGGCGCACGACCGCGCTCTTGGTACCGGTGTCACTCTGTAACGGCGGGCGAATCTGTGACACGAACGCCGCCGCTATCAGCCGCTCATTGTCAGACCCCCTTGTAAATGTCGTAGAGAACTCGCTGCCCCTGGCTCGGCTCATGAGATCATCGAAATACGGCTGGGCGTTGGGCTTTGGGTTTTTGGTTGCGGTAAATATTGCCAGATCAAGCTCGGCTTGCGGTGCCCAGCCTTTGCCCCCTGTAAACTTGTACGCCTCATACAGCGAGATGACAGGCTGACCCGTCTGAACACCGATGAACCGCTGACCTCGGACAACAACAACAACTGCATCTTGAAGTATTCCAGGCATATTGTGAACAATCGTGCCCGTTAGATTGCCCGCGGCGTCTAGCTTAATTACGCCCGGACCGCCGGTCGCCGAGATCGCGTTTGGCATGGGCCATCGCTCCGGTCCTGCCCARTCGAGCCGGAATCGTTTTTCGGTTGCCCKCGCCGGAAACCGCATGATATCGGGGTCTCGCGCTGACACCGCGTAGTTTCTCGCATCGGGAAACGATGCCGACCCAAGAAGCGAGTTGTAGTGCTCAGCCCAATGCGTTATAAAGTTGCGAAAAACAGGATACTCATTGTCTGGGACACCAACCCGCACAGACGCATCCGCATACCCGGGGATAAACACGCTAGCAAAGGACCGTACCCGCTGGAACCTGCCGCCGTCGATCGCATCAAGATACGCAACTTGCTGCATGTTTGACGATCGTGGACGAAGAACCGAAACCCCGCCCCAGCCTACGAGTGTAAAGACCCCGATCGCGGCTATGAACGCTAGCCATGTGTGCTTCTTCAGCCCAAAGTGAGTGAGCAACGCATACCCGAGCGGCCCCCCAAGCCCCCAGTACACCGCAAAGAGCGCAAAGCCAAGAAGAAGCGCAAGCCCAGCGCTCCCGCTCGATGAAATATTCATCGCGATGTCACTATCAAAGTACCGAAGCTCACGGTTGATGTCGAGCATCGTATTATTCGTGGCTCGCTCAATCGGGCGTCCGCGTTTGCCGAGAACCCGGTGCCAGAACGCATCCATACTCGGCATGCCCCGGTCAGCGAGGTTCCGATTCGTGATGTCGATCCCGATCAGCGTCACCATCCCAAGRTCCACSGCTCGRCGAGAAACCACCGTGTGWCCCTSYGCATCMCGAAGAATCGAAATCGCWTCACTYGGGCGAGCMGCGGCGYTCGCTACAAGATCCTTGACGATCAGCGATGCCGGCAGCGTTGCTTTCTCGTCATGCGTCAGAAGTGCCTGAACGGTTGAGCCGCCCTGATCGATTTGTTCCGGCGAAACATCCGGCAGCAACGACGCCAGCGCGTTGCGGTCCTCATCAAACCAGACCAACCCCGTCGTCGGCAGACACACCACAAGATGGCCGCCTTTGCGCACCCACTCGATCAGCGCATCGCTCCGGCTCAGCGTCAGTTCCGCGGGGTCGGCCGTGCTCCAGATGATCGTCTCGAACTGCGCAAGCCCAACAGCACGATCAGGCAGATCGTTCGGCTGGATATCGCTCTTGAAGAGCGTAATCTCGTTGCCGTTTGGAAGATGCAGCTTCCCGGCACTCGAACTGCCCGTCGAAGTCCGGCTGTAGTCGGCAAGCCCGCCAAGACGCCGCCCAATCACAAGCCCCGCAGCGATCTCTGGAGGGAGCAGTTCCTTGTCGCCCCCAATTTCCTTTCTCGCCAAGAGCTGGCCACGCTTATACGAAACCCCCGTGCGTTCGCTCGCCGCTGCATCAAGATCCTCGGCTTCGTACACCGACACGACAAACGGCTCGCGCCCGCCGTGCGTCCCCGGAATCCAGAGGTACAGCCAAGTCTTCTGTTTCACGCCCGGGTTGCTCGTAACCGCACGCTGATAGAGCGGGCTATCTCCGTCTGAATCGCGCCCCTCGATCTGAATAATCAGCTCGCGCTGGGTCTCGAAAGTGTCCTCAAACTCGACCTCGATCCCCGCCCAATCGCCGACACGGGCAAGCCCGCCCACGCCGATCGATCCCGCCGAGACTTGCACCGCATCGTTCGAGACCGGCGCATCCTGTGCCAAGGTTGCTCCGCTCATCGCACCCAAGGCAAGGGCGATACCGACCATGATGTAGCTACTCAGGTGCCGCATGAGAGGGATTCTACAGACTTCTGCCCCGCTCTGGGGAGTCAGAGCAAAGTCTCGGCCCACGCCGACCGATCCCCGCTTCATGGAGCTATTCATCCCAACCAACTTCGTCATCGGCCTCATCGTCATCTCGGCGTGTCTCTCCGTTCTTCGTTGCCTTGCAAACGACATCCAGCACGCACACGAAGTCAACGATCTCACAAACGAAGTCATCTACAAACGCGACCGCTACCTCGCAGAACTCAGCGGCGAAACCGAGACCGGCGAAGTCATCATCCTCGATGAAGACAACCGCTAGCCCCWACTCTARYCCKWGATCGCCCACAGTCTTTCGATCAGCGCCGCGTGAGAGTTCATCCCAAGCCGRAAACAATCAAGCTCRAACTTCTCATTGGGTGAATGMACCCGRTCATCYTCKAGCCCAAAKCCCATRAAAATCGTSTCMAGCCCGAKKKKSKCCTTGAGCAAWCCBGCGATCGGGATYGAGCCGCCGGATTTGATCAGCGCYGCATCAACMCCCGACGCTTCYTTGAGCGCCTCGAYCGCCGCCCGAAGTGTCGGCGAATCCGTCGGCGTGGTTGCCGGGTGCCCGCTGCCCATGTCCGTCATCTCCCATCGGCACCCAGGCGGCGTTCGTTCTTCGAGCCACGCAAAGAACGCCGGCGCAACCGTTTCTGGTTTTTGATCCGCAACGAGCCGAAAACTGACCTTTGCCGTCGCCTTGGCCGCGATGACAGTTTTAGCGCCGGCTCCCATGTATCCGCCATAGATCCCGTTGATGTCGCATGTCGGCCTGCCCCACTCACGCTCGACCGATGAAAAACCCGCTTCCCCAACATCGCCATCCGGCCCAAGCCCGATCGTCTTCAACGCCGCCACCGGATCAACGCCAAGCTTCTTCCATTGCTCACGCTCATCATCACCGATCGAGCGAACATCGTCATAGAACCCCGGGATCGTCACCCTGCGGTCCTCRTCCCACAGCTGCGCGAGCACCTTGRMYARYTCRTTSACCGGGTTCGGCGCTCGCCCGCCCCARAGGCCCGAGTGCAGGTCYTGATCCGGGCCGTGCAGCGTGATYTCCGTGTACGCAAGCCCCCGCACGCCGTAKGTAATCGCSGGYTTGCCSCGYCCGAGCATCCCCGTATCYGAAATCAGYACRACATCGCACTCGCCAAGCCGGGCTTTCTGTTCTTCGACAAACTTCTCAA
>NVSP01000165.1 GCA_002732755.1 Phycisphaera sp. | reverse complement strand
AAATCTGAAAAATAGTTTCGCGGGCGAGCGTGCCGATGGTTTTGACCCTGCCGTTGTGAAAGACCGCAACCCCGCGCAGCGGCGAGAGATCGAGCTGTTGTGCGAACGCGTGTTTGTCATCCGGCGCGGCGTCGGATCGGAGCGGTGGCGCACCAAACGGATTGACAAACCCGCCAGGTTGGTCGGCGAGAATCTGCGACTCCGGGTGCGCGTTGCCCGCGGGGCCGTACTGCGCCAATGCGTGCGCTGCGAACATCAACATCGCAACGAGTGTGATCGTGTGTTTCATGCCGGGGCATCTCCTTCCGGCTTGGGTAATTGCTCTGAGAGTTGTGCTTGTATTTTGCGTGTTTGCCTGCGAAGAAGCCAAGGCTTGACATAAAACGCCCACGGCGTACCGACGCCCATGAGCACGCCGCCCAGCGCGATGATGTGGATCCCCGGGCTGTTGCCCACGCCGAGAATTGTAAAGCTTGCGCGGGGTCTTTCGAGGAGCCCTTGGTCGACAAGCTGCTGGCCTTGCTCCCAGCCGGCGCGGTCCCAGCCGGCTTGCGAAAACTTATATTGCGTCGGGCTGAGGTGACTTTTAATTTCACATATAAACTCGACATGAATCCTCGCCGGCTGGACCACTGGAACGGTGCTTTGAGCGGCGCGTTGAGCCGGGTGATGTGGTCGTACGGCTCGAACCCGCCGGCGGTTGGTTCAACACGAACAAGCGATTGGTAGTCGCGCGGCGAGCCTCGGTGGTCATAGCTGAGTATCGTAAAGTCGAGCATGCGGATCTGGAAACCGGGCAAACAATGCTGAACCCGACCAAAGACAAGCGTGATCTGGCGACCATCGGGCAGCATCACCACCCGCTGCGCCGAATTGCGAAGCACCATCACATCCGTGTATTTGCAGTGTGGCAGCCACACGATCTCGTTCCAATCCGAACCCGCGTGCGACACCTCGACGGCGATCATGGCTTTGTCGTGCGTGCCGACAAGCTTGCCCTTTTGCGCGTTCGCGGGTACGGGGTCTGGGARCTCGTTTCCTTCCGAATATAATGCAAATCCGATCACCCGCAACCGATACTCTCCAAGCCCCGTATCCAAGCCGTCTACATTGAGCGGTATGTCCAGCGGGCCACGCGATTCGATCTGTTCATCTTGGCCCGCGCTGAGGTTGTAGTCGTTGTATCTGGGCAAGCCGGGCAGCCGGCGTTGMTGCCAGCCCATGCCTGCGTGTATCCAGAGCGCCGGGTCGTCGCGGTCATAGAACGCCGCTTGAGCGGGACCGGCCTGTCCCTGCGCTGCGCCGCCTGCAAGAAGCAGCGTGTCGCCTTCTTGCTTGAACATCTGGTAGTAGATGCTGCCGATGGCGATCATCACGATCCCGGTGTGGACGGTCAGCACGCCAAGGTTAACGAACTTGAACTCGATCCGGCGGATGGTTGCGATAATCATGTTAATCATAAAAATCAGCAACATGGTGCGCATGGGCCACCACGCGTAGAACTCGATCTCCGTCATCTCCAGCGCCGGCAGCCTGCGAACGGTTGTGTTGACATAGGTCTCGACAAAGCCTCCAAACAGCCGAAGGCCTGCGCCGGTTGAGTGGTCATATTTGATGGCTGGCCAGATGAATTGGAGCCAGAGCAACACGCCCGCCGCCGCGACGAGCAGCATCGGAACCGCAGTAATCAAGAACGCCGACGATCTGCCGAGTTGTTTCTTTGCAGCGAAGCGTTTGCACAACACCGCCATGCCAAAAGCCCGGCGCGCATGACACCGCGATGAGCGAAGCGATGTAGATCAGCCACATCGGGATCAGCGCGAGCAGCCCAACGGGGATGCTTGCAAGGACCGCGTAGAGCGCCACGCCCACGAGCATGACCGCCGCCAGCCTGATCGAACTGAACAGAAAGAGCACCATGCGAACAGGCGTGAGCCAGCCCGTCAGGTGCTCGTTGTCAAAGGCCTGTACCCGCTGCCACTTAGCGCTCACTCTGGCCTCCTGGTTGCTCGTCCTCGCCGCGTCGATGGTGTACGCTTGTATCCAATTTTATGCTGCCATGCAGGAACAAATCCTGTCAAGCAAGAAACTCGGGCGCAGCGTTCGATTGCATGACCCGAGCCACCGGCTCATCGCCCGGAGCCGCGGCGACCGCGATGACCCCCGCTGGCTCTGCGCCCTTGCCGAGCGTGACCCGCGATTGGGATACTCCCAAGAACTCCGCGCCGTTGGTCGTCATCATCCGCAGGAGCAGCCCCGAGTCGGCGCGGTCTCGGCGGTAGAGATGCCTCGCCTCGGCGAGCGGGCTTAGGCCCAAGCCAGTCTCGCCTACTTCTGATGCCGGAAGATTGATGATCGAATCCGTGCCGAGCGCCACGACGATGCYCCGGTCTTGCATCTCTTGGTACCGGTGCTTCCCAAAGTGTTCCTGCGCGCCAAAGTACTCGCTTGCTCTTGGGCAATAGACAACCCGTGTCTTGGTGAGCGCGAGCAGATTAAGATCATCATCAGAACACTGGTTCACATGCACCGCGCCGATATCAAAGCCCGCAAGGACCGCAGCCAAGTGCTGGWCCGGCGATCGCCCCTTGCCAACTTGTGATGCAGCGTGATCGTTCCAGATCCCGAGCCGTTGTATGAGTTCGAGTTGGGGGCCGGTTCCCTTGGCGACAAACTCGCGTTCTTCGATCGACTCGGCGAGGTGCGTCACCATCGGCAAGCCGTGCAATTCTGCGAGTCCTCCCGCTGCCAGATAGGCCTCGAGCGCAACGGTGTTGGGTGCATGGGGTTGCAAGCCGAACCGAACACCCAAACGAGATGTCTGCTCGACGGACTCCACGAGAGCTTTGAGCCGATCGATGGATTCCTGCATCCGGGTGCCGATGGCGAAGAATTCGAGATAACTGACGCCAGCGAGATCCGATGCGGCCAGGGTCTCGAACGGGACAAGCGTTGGCTGGCCCCCCGCTGCTCCTGCGATGTCGCCGACGATCGAGACGCCGCCCTTTCGGAGCATCTCGCAACCCAGCCGGACCGAATCGGCGATCCCAGCTTCCTCGACTCGCCGCTCGGCCCGGATCATGTCCACCCACGACACGAAGCCATCCCCCGGATCGTGTGGTTTAGGGCCGATGTGGGTCAGGTCCAGGTGCGTGTGGGCGTTGACAAGCCCGGGCAGGATGATGCAGCCCGGGCGGTCGATTCTGGTTGCCGAGGCTGAGGCGGGGTGTGATTCGAGTTGATCGAGCATGCCGACTTCGAGCACGCGCAAGGTCTGCCCGGCGCGCTCTAACAGCAAACCAGCCTGTGAGTTACGATCACCCGTAACCGACAGGTTGGCATCGCATACCGCATCCGCGGCGATCAATATGAGAGAACTTTCGCTTCTGGCCATGAACTTGCCAACTCCCGCGACAAACCGCTGTTGCCCACGGTATCCTTGCTAGGCCGACGACGAAATGCTCGGCGATTGACCCGGTCTTTGGCATCGGGCACTGGTGGTTGGGACGATCCAGATGAAGGAGTGGTCGATGTTCACACGCACACACAAGAAGGCTTTGGCAACCGCGATCCTCGGCTCGGGGCTTGCCCTCGGACTCGGCGGCTGCGTGTCACAGCAGCACTACGACCAGATGGAGATGCAGCACCGCATCGCCTCCGATCGAAACTTCGAACTCGCACGCGAGAATGAGCAGCTCCAGAGCGCCCTCTCACTCCAAGGCAACGCAAGCACCGACACCCAGAGCACGCTGGGCCAGCTCCGAAACGAGAACGAACGCCTCCGCGGCGAGCTTGCCTCCAACGCTGATCTCTTTGGAGAACTCGACGACAGCCTCCGCGGCCTGCAACTGATGGACCCCGCAACCGACCGCGCCCTCCGCCAACTCGCTAGAGAGTACCCGGATGTGGTGATCTACGACTCAACGCTCGGCATGCTCCGTTTCGCAAGCGACCTGACCTTCAACTCTGGTTCGGATCAACTCCGCGAGGGTGCCCAGCAGACGCTGGCAGCGCTTGCTGAGGTTCTCAAAGGGCAGGAAGCCGCCCGCTATCAGTTGCACATCATCGGGCACACCGACTCACAGGCGATCAGCTCGGGCACCGCCCAACGCCATCCCAGCAACACGCACCTTTCTGTCCACCGCGCGATCTCGGTGAAGTCCCAGTTGACCTCGCTTGGCATCCCGTCGGAGCGCGTGCTTGTCGCGGGCTGGGGCGAGTTCAGGCCGGCGGTTCCAAACTCSKCATCTGGCAACACGCCRCAGAACCGCCGSGTYGAGATCTTCTTCCGCGCCGACCACGGTGCTTCTGCCAGCACCGGTTCGACCGGGTCAAGCTCAGCCGACACGACCGCTGCCCCAACCCGTGCGATCGATCCAACCAAGTAAGTTGGCCAAGTAAACCAAGCAGCCAAACGCTGGTGCCATTGGAGACTGACCAGTCGCCGACGCAGCCGAATCTACCCAGAGCCCTCGTGACCTGCTGAGTCTCTTGGCAAGGCTGGGTGCGCGCATCGACCAAACCCTTTGCGGCGCGGGCAACTTTACAAGGTTCGCCTTGGCGACCACACACGGCCTGCTCACCCCTTGGACATGGCTCAAGTGGAACCGGTTCGCAAAGCAGCTCTTCTTCATCGGGACRATGAGCGTGCCGGTGCTYGCGATCACGGGCGCGTTTATCGGGATGATCCTTGCSATCGAGGGCTACCTSCARTTCGCAGCGATCGGTCAGGAAGTCCGGCTCGGCGGGGTCATCAACATCTCGCTCACCAAACAGATCGGGCCGGTGCTGGCGGCGGTGATCCTTGCCGGCCGCGTCGGGTGCTCACTCACGGCAGAACTCGGCTCGATGCGCGTGACCGAACAACTCGACGCGATGCGCGCGATGGCGGCGGACCCGATCCGCGTCCTCGTCTGCCCAAGGGTCGCGGCGTGTGTCCTGATGATCCCGGCGCTGACCATCGTATCCAACGCCTGCGGCGTCTTTGGCGGCTGGTGGATCACAACCCAGGTCTACGAGGCCAACAGCGATCAGTTCTGGCAATATTCCTCGGCCCTGGTCACATGGTTCGATCTCTTCAACGGCATCTCCAAGAGCGTTGTCTTTGGATTGGCGATCGGATTAATCAGTTGCTACAAGGGCTTTAACTGCAGACCCGGCGCGGTCGGCGTCGGACGAGCCACGACGGATTCGTTTGTGACCAGCTTTCTTGCGATCGTCGTCATCAACCTTGTGCTCGCAAAGCTCCTCAACGAGGTCGACCTCTGGCGCACCGGCGGCGTGCTCCGAGCGGTGTTCACCTAAAATTCTGTTGACGGATCGTATTTGAACGAGCCCCTTCCGTGAGGAAGGGGACGAGGCACCATCGGACCGTGGCCTCCTCGCTCGCGCGAGGGGCTCGTTGTGGTTTGTTTTACAGAGCCTAAAGCCCGGCGCGGGCCGCGGCGGCGTCAGATTCTTCGGTCCGCTTGTTGGGCGAGAAGTAGAAGCCCGCGGCAAAGGCGAACGCGACCCCCGCGACCCCTGCCACCATAAAGTCAAGACCGAACCTGAGCGATGCGTCGCTGTCGAACTGGGGCTTTGGCCTTGAAACAGGCGGGATCGAGATCATCGCGGCATCAAACTGCCAGGTGCCTTCGAGAAGTTCACCCGTTTTGGGTGGCTCGTTGCCCTTGCGTTTGGATGGGTAGCCGAGTTTCTCGTGGACGACCTCGCCAGATTCCTTGAACTCGTAGAGGTCGAACATCCAGCCGCCCGACCAGATCTCACCCCATGTGCGGTGGTTGGTGCCCGGCGGCGGGGTTCTCACCACGATCGCGAGCCGATCTTCGAGCGTGTCGTCGAGTATGCCTTGGATCGCGTCTTCTGCGGTCATGCCCTTGACCATAACGAAGCGGTAGACATGGAGCCAATCTTCGTACCGCCGGAGGTCTGGCACGAAGCCGAGGTCGTTTTTGATCGTCTCTCTGATGCGCAGGGTTTGGTCGCCGAAGGTCACAACGATGACTTTATTGCCCGCATTGTCGGTGTCTTCGGTGAACTCGATGGCGTGTTCGCCGTAGGAGAACCGCTCGGCGGTGACCTTGGAGAAGTGCGCACGGGCGGGGAGATCGTTTTTGTTGTAGTCGGCGATCTTGATACCGAGCGCCACAACCGTGCCCGCAAAGACCACAGCCGAGGTGACCATAACGAGAGCAATTCTTGGTCTTTTGAGTGCCATATGTGGTATAGGTTAGGCCTTAGTGGCCGCCGGTGTCCTCGGCTTCGCCGTGCCCGTCATCGAGGTGTTCCCAGACGCCCGAGCTAAAGAGACCGGGTGTCAACCCGTCGCGCGTTCGGCTAGCCCACGCATCGGAGTTTTCCGCTTCCTCGTGGTGGCTATGGTGCGCAGCAAGCTCTCGCTCGTACTGCTCGATACCAAACTCTTCGATGTAGCTATCTCTTGCCTTGAGGAACATCGGCCCAGTCAAGGCCTTGAATTCGTTGTCCCGCCCTGCTGCAAGCCCAAAGCTGCCAAAGCCGAMRCCYGWGSMGCCGSC
>NVSP01000164.1 GCA_002732755.1 Phycisphaera sp. | reverse complement strand
ATGTGGATCGAGTGGTCCGCGCAAATGACCCGAGCAACGCTCACGACTGAACAGACCGACCGGCTCCGGTCGGTCGCGGACCTTGCTCAGCGCCAAGAGCGGGCAGGCGTGCTGTCCAAGATCGAGGAACGGCTATTCCGTGTCGAACTCGCGGGCAGTGAAGCACAAGCCATCGATGCGCAAGCAAGAGCGAGGGAGCTTGAACTGCAACTGCGAGACCTTCTTGGCCTGGCTCCTGAGGCACCCGTTCGACTGGTCGAGACAGTCGTGTTTTTGCCGAGGAGTACCGATCCGGATTGGCTTCTTGCTTCAATGGAGACTGATAATCCCGAGCTTGTCGCGGCGCAGAGCGAGTATGACGCCGCAGAAGAATCGCTCCGACTCGAGATCCGCAAGCAGTACCCGGACCTGACCATCGGGCCCGGGTTTGGAGCCGACCAAGGGGACGAGCGATTGCTGCTTGGGCTGGGGCTTCCCATCCCGCTCTGGAACCGTAACCAGCAAGGCATCGCCGAGGCGCAAGCCCGCCGCGAGGTCGCACACGGTCGATTCGAAAACACCTATGAACTCTTGGCCTCTAGGTTGGCAATTGAGATGATGCGGTATGAAGCCGGGCGTGCGATGCGCGAGGTTGTCGAGGCGCATGTTCTGCCTCTTGCCGATGAACAGGACACCGATGTGCGTCGTGTGGCAGAACTTGGCCGCGTTGATCCACTGCTTCTGTTGCAAGCTCTTAATGCTCAGTTCGACGCCAAGATCCAACTGGTGGATGCAAGGGCCGCCGAAGCCACCCATGCCATCCGACTCAACGAACTGATCGGCCCGCCGACTCCGGCTCAAACGAGCGTCAACACATCTCAGACCCCGCAACCACCCATTCCCACAGGAGACCGTCCATGAACCACCAGATCGTATGGTCCGTTGCACTCATCCTCGGGGTTGTCCTGGGCGGGTGTGAACGGAATCCGGAGCAGACCAACACCAACGCAAGCGTTGCGGAGCCTGCTCTCTCGAACCGCGTCGATATTAATACAGCGGTGCGCCAGAATCTGGGCATCACCTTCGCTAGGGTTGAAAGCCGTAATGTCGCCCAAACTCTGCGTGTTCCGGGTCGATTTGAGCTTCTGCCGACCGCGCGGCGGGAATACCGCATGCCAGCCGCGGGCAGGGTTGAACTGCTTGTGCAGCAATATCAGAAGGTGGAAGCAGGGGATCTGCTYTACCGCCTCGATATGCCGCGATGGCGCGAACTTCAGCGGGAACTCACCGACATCGAGGCATCGGCCAGACTCGCCAAGGCGGACTTAGACAGCATCGGCCCGCTCCTTGCGGCTCACGAGGAATATCACGCCGAGATTCAGAACGCGATCGATCTTTGGACGCAGCGAGTCGCCGATCTGGAGCAGTTGCAGGCAGCAGGCGGCGCTCGCGGTGGTGATGTGGCGCAGGCGAGGGCCTCTCTTGCGACGGCACGCGCGGACCTCGCGGAGGCGAAGGAAAAAAAAGCTGAACTCACGGCTCGGGCGCTCACGGCAACAGCCCGGTTTGACGCGGCTCAATCGCGCATGGCGATCCTGCTCGAATCCGCATCGTCGCTCACTACTCGCAGTGTTTCCGACCTCACCGAAATTGATGTCGGAAAGCCCAAGTGGCAACGCATCGGTGAGATCGAGATTCTTGCGCTCTCGCCCGGCGTGGTTGATCTGTTCCACGCGATCAGCGGTTCCTTCGTTGAGCAGAGCGCCCCCGTGCTGACAACGGTGCAACCCGACAAGGTCCGCTTTCGCGCGCACGCGCTTCAGAGCGACTTGGGCAAACTCCTCAACGGCCTGACCGCAACCGTCGTGGCTCCGCAAGGCGGTTCGCTCCGAGACAGCGCGGGCATCGCGGGCACGCTCATTCTTGCCCCTACGGCAGACCCGGAACGTCGCACAATCGAGATCCTAATGACCCCCAACGGTGGATTGCCACTTGACTCTTGGGCGCGTGCAGGCGTGTCGGCATTCCTCGAAATAGTTGTCAGCGGTGGCGGCGGCGAAGAACTGGCGATCCCGTTGACATGTGTTGCGCGCGACGGCACCCAGAGCATCATCTTCCGGCGTGATCCCGCCGACCCCAACAAGGCGATCAGAATGGATGCGGATCTGGGACTCGACGACGGTCGCTGGGTCGTGATCAAGAGCGGTGTAGCCGAGGGCAACGAGATCGTGCTCGACGGTGTGTACCAGTTGATGGTCGCAACCAGCGGCAGCATCACCAAGGGCGGCCACTTCCATCCCGATGGCACTTTCCACGACGGCGACGACTAAGGAACCACCATGCTCAAGTATCTTATCGCATTCTCACTCAAGCAATCGTCGCTGGTGCTACTCGTAGCCGGAGCGATGCTCGTTTACACCCTGATCAAGCTGCCCAATATGCCGATGGACGTGTTCCCGGAACTGAACGCGCCGACTGTGGTAATCCTGACTGAGTCGGGTGGGCTTGCCGCCGACGAGGTTGAGCAATACGTCACATTTTCCATCGAATCAGCGGTCAATGGGCTGCCCGGCGTGCGCCGCATCCGGAGCGCTTCGGCGATCTCCCTTTCGCTGGTCTGGGTCGAGTTTGACTGGGGCACGGACATCTACCGCGCGAGACAACTCGTGACAGAACGGCTCGCGGGCATTCGTGAGTCGCTTCCCGAAAACGCCCATGCCGAGATGACACCTATCACATCCATCACCGGCGAGATCATGCTCCTGGCCCTATCAAGCCCCGATGGCTCGGTCAGCGAGATGGACCTGCGGGCCTACGCCGAGTTTGACCTGCGGAAGAAACTGCTGGCGGTCCCGGGTATTGCACAGGTCTCCGCCATCGGCGGCGAGTTGCCCGAGTACCAAGTGAATGTGAAGCAAGATCGCCTCGCCCTGTATGGGCTGACGATCCAGGATGTTGTCGCCGCAGCCCGCGCTGCCCACAGCACAGCCAGCGCCGGGTATCTGGCGGATGTGGACCGGCAAGAACTGCCCATCCGTCAGACCGCCCGCGTCACGAGTGTCCGCGATATCGCCTCGACCATCGTCACGACCAAAGACGGCACGCCGATCATGCTCGGTGAAGTTGCCGAGGTCGTCCTCGGCCCCGCACCCAAGCGGGGCACGGCGGCCGACCAAGGGCGCCCGGCCGTCGTGCTGACAATACAGAAGTCACCCGGCAACAACACGCTGCGGCTGACCGAAACAATTGACAAGACGCTCGACCAGATCGAGAAAAGCCTCCCCGAGGGCATCGTCATTAACCGTGATGTCTTCCGGCAAAGCCACTTTATCGAGCGATCCGTCAGCAATGTGATGCATGTGCTGCGCGATGCGACAATCATTGTCACCGTCATCCTCATCATGTTCCTGCTCAATGTGCGGACCACGATCATCACGCTGACTGCCTTGCCCCTCTCACTGGCGGCTGCCTTGCTCACGATGAATTGGATGGGCATGACGCTGAATGTCATGACGCTGGGCGGGCTTGCGGTGGCAGTCGGAGTGCTGGTGGACGATGCCATCATTGATGTCGAGAATGTCTTTCGACGGTTGAAAGAAAATGCGATGATGCAGGAGGATCAGCAAAGGCCATCGGTCGAGGTTATCCTCGATGCCAGCAACGAGATCCGTCCGTCGATGGTCTTTGCGACCCTCATCATTGTCATCGTTTTTATTCCGCTGCTTTTCCTCGAAGGCATCGGGGGGCGGTTCTTTGCGCCCTTGGGTATGACATACATTGTCTCGATCAGCGCTTCGCTCCTTGTAGCGTTGACAGTTATACCGGCGATGTGCAAATTGCTGCTCAAGAGCGGAACGATCAAGCTGAGCAGGAACGGCGCCGAAGCGAACAAAGTTCACTCCGATGGGTGGCTCGTCCGCTTGCTCAAGCGCCGTTACGAGCCATCGCTCCGATGGTCACTGACTCATCGTGGCTTGGTGATTGGTGCCGCCCTGGTCGCCACGATTCTCGCCGGGCTTCTCGGTCGCACATTCGGCACATCGTTCCTCCCCGAGTTCAACGAAGGATCGTTCACAGTGTTCGTATCCTCACCGCCCGGCACATCCCTCGCCGAGAGCGACCGCTCCGCGATGGCGGTTGAGGTGCAACTAATCGAGATCGAAGGCATCAAGAGCGTGATTCGTCGCACCGGTCGTGCCGAGCGAGACGAGCACGCCGAACCGGTCTCCAACAGCGAACTCGACATCACGATGGATCCCAGCGTGGACAAAGCGAAGGTCCGTGAGGCAATCGTGGCTGTTGTGAAGAGCGTCCCGGGCGTCACCGTGCAGATAGGTCAGCCGATCGAGCACAGACTCTCTCATGTTCTCTCGGGCACCCCAGCCGCGATCGCGATTAATGTCTATGGCCAAGACCTTCGGACGCTCCGCCAACTAGCCAAACAAATCGAACGGGAGCTCGAGAGCATCCCCGGCGCCCGCGATATCACAGCCAACCGTGAGGTGATGATCACATCGCTCCCCATCCGTTATCGCCACCCGGACCTGGCCGCGGCTGGCCTCACACCCGCGGGCGCTGCCGAGCAGGTGCAGACAGCGTTATACGGCGAAACCGTTGCGGAAGTGAACCAGGGTATCCGCCGGTTTGATATCGTCGTACGGCTGGCGGCCGATGAGCGTCMGCGGATCGACCAGATCAAGGACCTGATCCTCACGGGCAGCAACGGAATGCTGGTTCGTCTTTCGGAAGTCGCCGACATCGGTCCCGAAAAAACCAGCAACATCATCGCCCGCGAGAACGCCCAGCGCAAGGCCGTGATCTCGTGCAATGTCGCCGACGGGTACAACCTGGGCGATCTGGTCGAGCAGGTCCGCGAGCGCGTCGAACCGATTGTCAATCGCGCCGGGTACACCGTCGAGTTCGGCGGGCAGTTCGAGGCACAACAATCGGCAAGCAGAACGCTGCTCGTCGCTGGTGCCGGCATCGCGGTGGTGATGCTCATGCTCTTGCAACTCTCCATCGGTTCGTTCAAAGTCGCGGCGTTGGTCATGGTGAACCTGCCGCTGGCTGTCATCGGCGGCGTCATTGCTATCTTCATTATGGATTCAGCCATGCATGTCGGTGGTGGCGGCGTCGGCGGKGTCATGCAAAACACGACGGCATTGYTCGGGTTCGGATCCTCGCCGTACCAAGCACCGGTCATCTCGATCGCAAGCCTCGTCGGCTTTATCACGCTCTTCGGTATCGCCGTGCGCAACGGCATCCTGCTCGTGAACCACTACAAGCGCCTCATTGAGATCGACCAATTGCCGATTGCGGACGCGATCGTGCAGGGTTCAATAGAACGACTTGTCCCGATTCTCATGACGGCGCTGTCCGCGGCGCTCGGCCTGCTGCCGCTGGCTCTTGCCGCGGGCAAACCCGGGAGCGAGTTGCTCGCACCGCTTGCGGTTGTCGTGCTCGGCGGATTGATTACATCCACATTCCTGAATCTTATCGTCGTGCCCGCGGGCTACTCGCTCGTCCATTCCTCCAAAACCCGGGATGATTGATTTGGCTACCATTGCGTATCCGTGGCCCGAAGGGTGCCCTTTCCTGATCCGCCGAATAAGAACATCGCCATCGTGATTCCCAAGCAAGAACGAAACCCACACCACAATATTATTGGAGACTGCATCATGAAACTGGTTCCTGGATTGACTCTCTGCACAGTCGTTGCCGTATCGCTCGCCGTGGTTCCAGCGTGTGGGCCGAAGGAGCCCGACTCCCAGGAAGCCACCGCCGACAAAGCCGCCCATGACCATGAACACGGCCCCAACGGTGAGCATGCCGATCATGACGAATCCATGGAATCAGCAGATGGTCACAGTGGGGCGGTCATCGAGTTGGGTACATCCACCATCGGTCCGTTTGATGTGCTGGCAACCCGTGACGAAGGTTTGATTGTCGCGGGCAACGATGCCTTCATCGATGTCACAGTCACGCCAACCGCCGGATCAACCGTCAAGGCCGTCTCCGTTCGCCTCTGGATCGGGACCGAGGATGCCAAAGGCTCGGTGAAAGCAAAGTCCGAAATCGAGAACCCCGCCGAGCCCAGCCACTGGCACACCCACGCCGAGATCCCAAACCCCATCCCCGAGGGCAGCAGATTGTGGATTGAAATCGAGAACGACAATGGCGAAACGGTTACCGGGTCGTTCGAGTTGAAGTCGTAAACGCAGCAGCCGTCGCTTTGTCAATTTAAAAATTTTATTCAAAGAATATATACGCATCAGCGGCCGYCGTGGTAGATGCCGGTGGCTTGAACGGTGAGGATATCGGCGTTGGGCCTCGGCCCAACGGTCCCGACGATGATGACCTTGTCGAGCGCGGCAAGGCCGTGCGCATCCGGGCTTTCTGAGACGGGTTTGCCGGTCTGGTCCACGATCTGGATCGTTGCCGAATTGGCGATGATTACGGCGGGGGTTTCGCAGCAGTAGTCCCACGGCGTGCGGCAGGCATCGTCCGGGTTGTCGCCGCAGTGCGGGATCGCGAGATCCATCACAATGAAGACGGGGCTACCGCTCGTCAGCGGTTCTTTGCGCCC
>NVSP01000163.1 GCA_002732755.1 Phycisphaera sp. | reverse complement strand
GGCTCGAGCCGTTGTCGCCCTGCCGGCCGCCCCGGCCCCGGAGCTGGTTGTCGATGCGCCGGCTCTCGTGCCGTTMCGTCCCGATCACATGCAGCCCGCCCAGCGACTCAACCGTGTCGTACCAACGGATGTTGTGCAGCGAACACCGGCCAGAAGCATCGAGCTCCTCGCGGATCTCATCCGCCTGGGCCTTTGCGATCTGTTTCGGGCTGAGCCATGTGTGCCTTTCCGCCCAGTGGCGCAGCAGCAAAAGCTCCAGCTCATCGATCGCCATCTCTTCCGCATCGCGTTTCTTGATCCCAAGCTCGCTTGGGGCGACCTTGCGATACACATCTTCGCGGATCTCATCCTGGCTCGACTCAACCGTCAGCTTCCGCGAACACAAACTCCGCTTGAGCCAGTGCTCAAGAAGCTGCTCGCGCGAAACCTTGCCGAGCTTGATGTCCGTGCCTCGGCCGGCCATGTTCGTAGCGATCATCACCGCGCCGAGTTGCCCCGCGTTCTCGATGATGTGGGCCTCTCGCTCGTGCTGTTTGGCGTTGAGAATCTCGTGCTTGATGCCGTACTTCCGCGTCAGCATCTGTGCGAGCAATTCACTTTTTTCAACACTCGTGGTACCGACCAAGATCGGCTGTCCCGCGTCATGGAACGCCTTGATCTCGTCAACGATCGCGTCCCATTTGTCCTTTTCACGCATGAACATCAGGTCGTCAAAGTCGCCGCGAACCACCTTCTTATTGGTCGGGATCGACACAACATCGAGGTGGTAAATGTCGTGGAACTCCTGCGCCTCGGTGTCCGCTGTGCCCGTCATGCCCGCAAGACGCTTGTACATCTTGAAGAAGTTCTGAATCGTAATCGTCGCAACCGTCTGCGTTTCCTGCTTGATCGGCACGCTCTCTTTGCACTCGATCGCCTGATGCAAACCGTCGGACCACTGCCGCCCCACCATCGGCCGACCCGTGAAGGTGTCAACGATCACGATCGTCGGCTCGGTCCGCCCGTTCTGCTGGTTGGGCATGTTCGTAACGACATAGTCCTTGTCACGCTGGTACACCGCGCGCGCGCGGAGCGATTGCTCGAGAAGGTGAGGGATGTCCGTATTCTCACCAACATAAAACGACCCAACACCCGCGGACTTCTGCGCAAACGCGATGCCGTCGTGCGTCAGGTGGACCTGCTTGCGGTCCATCTCGATCTCGTAGAACTGCACAAACTTGTCGCGGCCGGATTCGAGCGCAGGCAGCTCCTTCTTCACCGTTTCGAGCTTCGTGTTCAGCTCCGGGATCTGCGACTTGTCCTTGACCTGCCGGATGTCGCCCTCGTAGCCCTTGATCTTCTCGAGGCACGCCTGCACTTTGTCCTCCTGCTCTTGCCAAGGCTTCTGTTTTTCAAGAAGCTCAGACGACAAGCGATCCGCAAGATCATACCTCGGCTGCTCATCGTGCGCCGAGCCTGAGATAATCAGCGGCGTCCTCGCCTCATCAATCAACACGCTGTCAACCTCATCAACAATCGCAAAATCACGCCGGCGCTGCACCTGCTGGCTGACATTGCGCTTCATGTTGTCGCGGAGATAGTCAAACCCAAACTCGCTCGTCGTGCCATACACCGCGTCGCACATGTACATCACGCGTTTGACAGGCTCTGGCTGCATGTGCTGGGGGTGGATCGCGCCCACGCTCATCCCCGCGCCGTAGAAGAACGGGAATGTCCAGTCGCGGTCGCGTTGAACGAGGTAGTCGTTGACCGTAACAATGTGGATTTTTTCGCCCTTGATGCTCGCCCAGTATGCCGCCAGCGGCGCAACAATTGTTTTGCCCTCGCCCGTTTTCATCTCTGCAATCTTGCCCTGGCTGAGCACCATCGCGCCGATCAACTGCACATCGAATGGCCTTGCCCGAAACGGCGGCTTCGACTCTGGGAACAGCTCACGCACCGCCTCGTAGTACGCAACGGGAAGCTCGACAAAACGCCACGCGGGTGTCGATYCGGCGCACCCTAGGAAGTCACCCTCTGGCGCTGCGGGCTGCATCTCCGCGATCTGCTTGATCGCCTTGTCATACCAGCCGCGCGCTTCGCTGCCGAGTGCGCTCGGATCAAAGCCGGCTTCGGGATTGAGCGTGTTTCGGATGCCGACATTACGGTCCATGACCTCGCGGGCGACCGCGGTCGCCTCGATCATCACATCGTCTTCGGTCTCACCGTTTTTGAGCCGTTCGCTGAGCTGGTCCCGCTTCATGCGGAGCGCCTCGTCGGTCAGCGCCTTGATCTCCGGCTCGAAGGCGTTGATCCTGTCGACGCGCGTGGTGTACTTCTTGACGAACCGATCGTTGCGTGACCCGATTAGCTTGTTGAGGATCGGACCGATGACAGGAATACCCTGTGATTCTTTTGCCATGACACTATTCTCGTTTCGGATTCGGCGCGATGCGCCGCGTGTAATTTGTTCTGGATCGTTGGCTCTTTTGGCAATATGCCAAAGCCACGGTGCAGCGATCAATCGCTGCGGCTTGTTTGTTGCAATCAGCTCAGAACAAAAGCCGGCGGCGGGAGATCAAGGCACCCCGCTCGCACCATCCAACATGTCCGTGCATCATCCGTAGCGGGAGCACGAACCACCATGAGTTTGCAGAACTCAACAGGCCGAGCAAACTCGGTCCCATCCTGTTCTCGTGGCGCTGACATCGCAATGGCGCGATCCGAGATCACGGTCATCGCAAGCCCGACACCGGCACTGCCTAAGACCCGAACCGACGACACACCGCCGCTGGCCAAAACCATGACCGCCACCGCGAGCAGCAGCGACGGCCCAAGCCCCGATGAAATCGGTCGGCCAACGGTTCGAGATGTGCGGCTCTGGGTACCCATCAACACCCGAATCATCGACATACCAAGCCCAAAGAGCAAGCAAACCCAGCCTACAGATCGCATCTTGATACAACCAATTCACGATTTCTTGCCGATGCACCCGATATGCCCCGCGTCAGCAGGTCGCATCTCAAGCCAAACATGCCAAACGAAAGCCAATCAAAAATGATCGTTGCCAGACAATCACTGCCCGACACTCGCAACTCTATCACCCACAAGTTCAGTGTCGGCGGCCACGAGGGCTACCTCACCATCGGTCTCTACCAAGACGGCACACCCGGCGAAATCTTCATCAAAATCTCCAAAGAAGGCTCCGCGCTCTCGGGCATGTGTCAGGCTTTTTGCCGAGCGTTTAGCCTCGCCATCCAGCACGGCCTGACCATCAAAGAAGCGGTCATCCGCTTCAAGGGCATGCGCTTCGAGCCCCACGGCTACACCAGCAATAAAGACATACCCGAAGCAGATTCGATCGTCGACTATGTCGCAAAGTATCTCGAAATGCACTTCGGGCACATCCAAAAATCAAGCGACCACGACACGCTCCGCCGCGCCTAACTCCAGCTCAGCACACGCGGTACGGCGGTTCCTCACCAGCAAGAATCGCCTCGGCGTTGCGCTCACACATCCGCGACATCTCTTGTCGCCACCTTCGCTCAGCACTCCCGATATGCGGCGTCATTACCACATTTGTAAGCCCGACAAGCTCTGGGTGTACCCGAGGTTCATCCTCGAACACATCAAGACCCGCGCCAAAGATCCGCTTCTCTCGCAGCGCCTTGGCCAAGGCCGATTCATCAATCGTCGGCCCGCGCGAGGTATTGATCACGATTGCCTCGGGCCTGAGCATCGCGATGCGGTCTCGGCTGAGCAGATGCCGGGTTTCATCAGTCAGCGGCGTGTGAATACTCACCACATCCGCCTGTCTAAGTCCTACCTCAAGCTCGACTTGCCGTGCGCACACCGGCGCGATCTCAAACCCGATCTTCTGTGACCGAGTTGTATAGATGACATCCATCCCAAACGCCTTGGCCCGCAGCGCCATCGCGTAGCCGATCCGCCCCGCACCGACAATGTGGATGGTTCGGCCCGTGAGTTCGAGCCCCACCATCTCGTGCATCCCGAGCAAACCGTGGTCTGCCCACGCGCCGCTTCGTGCGAATCTGTCCGCCTCGACGAGCCGCCGGGCAACCGCCAAAAGGAGCAGAAACCCCATGTTTGCAGTACCTTCCGTCACCGCGTCTGGCGTATAGGCAACGACAATCCCCCGCTCTTTGCAGACCTCGGTGTCGATGTTGTTGTACCCGACCGCAAAGTTGCACACGCCCCGGAGCTGATCCCCCGCCGCGTCGATCAGCTCGCGATCGATCCCATCCATGTACATCGAAACGATCACCGAGGCGCCTTGGACATGGTCGAGAAGCTCACCGCGCGTGGGCATTTTCTCCCCGAGCTGCCGCATCTGAGCGTTTTTGACGGCCAAATTGCCGCCGGGAGTCGCTCTGGTCACCGCCACGATCGGGAGATTCTGGGTCATGCCCAACGGTACGCATGTCGATCCTGAGTCGATTCAAGGCCGATTTCGCTGCAAAACCAGTGCTTTTCGAACGGGTGAAAGACAACCCAAACGACAGGTGCGCGCGTCGATTTATGGTGCCCGAGAGGCCGTTTCCGATAAAAACCTAGTTTTTTCGATGAAAAAGGCTACCTTTCACCCGATACCCACTTGCGAAAGCGGTTGGAGTAGGGTACAAAACCGCGCAAGAATCCTGGGCGAGGATTGCCCATTTACGGAGAATATGGATATGGCAAAGCGAACCGCAAAGAAGAAATCGACCCGCAAACCCGCAACTCGTGGCAAGAAGGTCGCCAAGAAGAAAACCACCGCACGCAAGCCGGCCGCGCGCCGGGCCACTGCCAAGGCTGCACCTGCACCTGCACGCAAGGTCGGCAAGATCGTCGGTGCCAAGGGTAAAGCACGCACCAAGAGCGATGTCCAGGCGACCATCGCCGATCAGGTCGGCATCTCTAAGAAGGAGGTCGCTGCAGTCTTTGAGACCATGGGCACCATGATCGCCGCCGACCTCAAAAAGGGCAACGCAGGCACCTTCAACATCCCCGGCCTCATGAAGGTCCTCGTCCAGCGCAAGCCAGCCACCAAGTCGCGCAAGGGCACCAACCCCTTCACCGGCGAAGCCTGCATCTTCAAGGCCAAGCCAGCTCGCAATGTCGTCAAGGTCCGCCCACTCAAGGCACTCAAGGACATGGTCTGATCGACCAATAGTTCTACGACCAATTTCATCTGATTGAATCCACCGGGCCAGCCTTACAAGGGCTGGCCCGGTGTCGTTTGACGGCTCGCTTGGCCGCTGGCTCTATTCACCAATCCCGAACGGCACCGCCGTCAATCCCCGCCAGAATCTGCTTCAGATCCGCCCTGATCTTCGTTATGAGGTTGTAGTACAGAATCAACGCGACGAGCGGCCCGAGTCCGATACACAACGCCCCAACCGTGAAGAGCAATGGACCGAGCCACATCATGAGCTTGGCACGATCGGTCACCCACGGATTCGGAAGGCGCGGGCCAACCCACTGCAAGTACCGCATTTGTGAGAAGAACGCAACGGCGAACGTCACGATACTGGTCAGACTCACAACCAAGATCAGAAGCCCAGAGATAACAAGCCCATTGCTCACAGTTCCTGGCTGTGCGGTTGAGTTGCCTTGCATCTGTGAAATCTGCGAATTCAGATAGAGCACTAACAATTGAGAAACTATGCCGATGACCACATTGGTCACCACCATAATCCGCACGAGCATCCGTGCGTTCATCCCGTCGTTTGCAACCATCGACCGCGGATTTGGCTCACTCAGACTCCACCAGCCGAATGCCCCAATGAACGAAGCAAGCACGCCAAGAGCAGTCGCTACAAACTCGCCTCGTGTTCCCGCAGCCTGAGAAAGCGACMCAAACGCCACGAACATCTGAAACCCGAACGAAACGATCATCAGGATCACCATGAACAGAATCGATGCAATAACGAGCTTCGCCCCGAGGTACAGCTTCCGCACATACGCCTCGTCTGAATGCTCGAACAGATCGCCTTGGAGCGACTTCGCAAGCGGCACGCCGCACTCGGGGCACTTGGCATCAACCCTGAGTCCGGTCAGGCTGTACCCACAGGAAATGCACGCGATGTCCAGTCGCAGAATCTCCGCAGGCTCGGCTGGCATAGATGACTCGGATGATTCAGGCGGCGGCTCGATGTCATAGGTCATACCGACAGCATACTCAGAACTGCATAATCTGCAACACAGCCCTCGATTCGCATTTTTTATACACAGACTACGATTCCGCTCAGCCCCSGGAGCCAAGCCATGACCGCCCAGCCCTTTGTCAACAGAGCCGTGTCCCCGGCCGTCGCACTGGAAACAACCATCCTCGTCCACGGGCTGCCCAAAGACTCAGCCATCAAAACCGCTGAACTCTTTGAGAGCGAAGTCCGCGCGGGCGGAGCCAACGCGGCTCTTGTCGGCGTCGTCAGCGGCGTGCCCACCGTCGGCATGAACAGACACGAACTCGAAACACTCATCAACGCCGACTCGGTCCCAAAGCTCAACACCTCGAACCTTGGGTTTGCCTTGCACTCAGGCTCGCACGGCGCGACAACCGTAAGCACAACCGCCGAACTCGCTGAGCGCGCGGGCATCCGTGTCTTTGCGACCGGCGGG
>NVSP01000162.1 GCA_002732755.1 Phycisphaera sp. | reverse complement strand
GCGAGCGCTTCGGTTGATTTCCCAGCCGCATCGACCAGCCTGAGCATCATCGCCGCCGGCTCGGTGCCCGAAGCGCTCTTGATGACCGAGACCATCTCCATCATCCAGCGTGGTATGTCCTCGTCTTGGGCCGCATCATCGAGTTCGCCGGGCTTGACCTCTTCGACGATAAAGTCCTGGCTGCCAAGGCGGATGATGTCGCCAAAGCACAGCTCGGCTTGCTCGGTCGGCTCGCCGTTGACCTTGGACCCGTTTCGGCTGCCAAGATCCCGGAACTCCCAGACGCCCTCGGTGTTGGGCTCGACGATGCAGTGGAACCTGCTGATGCGGTCGTCTTTGACGCGGATGGTGTTGTCGGGGTGCCTGCCGATGGTGATCGGCTCGTTGAGCATGGGGATCGGTCGCCGCCGACCGGTCATGTGCCGGAGCCGGCAGGTCGAGACTCCAGAGCTGGGTGTAGATGACGAGGCGTCAGRCATGAGCATCTCCAGTTAGACATGTTATCGGCCAAGAAGTTCCGAGACTCAACCAAACTCCCTTTCTACCATCCGCGCCATGATCGATCTCAAAGCCCTGCGTGCCAACCCTGACCGCTTCCGAACCGGAGCCGCCGACAAGCAGATGAAGGTCGATTTCGACCGGATTCTCGCCCTCGATGCCGAGCACCGGGAGATGCTGAATAAACAGGAAACCCTGCGATCCGAGCAAAAAAAGCTTGCCAAAGAGACAGGSCCMAAGATCGGCCAGCTCTCGGGCCAGCTCAAATCMGCCGAGGGCGAYGCTCTCGCCGCSATCCAAGCCGAGATYSAYGATCTCAAAGCCCTGCCCGCCAAGCTCAAAGCCGAGATCCATGTGCTCGATGARACGATCGCMCGGCTCCACCCCCARCTCGAATCGATGCTCCTCGAACTCCCCCAGCCCGCTGACCCCGATGTGCCCAAAGGCACATCATCCGATGACAATGTCGAGATCTCGACATGGGCACCTTCGTGGTGGGACCAGTCCAAAACCTTCGCCGACAACAAAGGCTTTGTCCCCAAGACGCACATCCAGCTCGTCCATGACCTCAAACTCGTCGACTTTGAACGCGGCGTCAAGATCGCGGGTACCCGCAGCTATGTCCTCACCGGCGACGGCATGAGGCTCCACCAAGCCGTCCTCCGCATGGCGTTTGACTACATGTCGAACGAGAACGGCTTCGAGCCTCGCTCGGTCCCCTCGCTCGTCCGCGAAAACGCCATGCTCGGCACAGGGTTCTTCCCCCACGGCAAAGACCAGAGCTACCACATCGAAGAATCCGCGCGCGGCGGCGGGCACGACATGTACCTCACCGGCACCGGCGAAGTCGGGCTGATGAGCCTGCACCAGGGCGAGATCCTCGACGAAGCGGACCTCCCGCTCAAGTACATCACCGTCAGCCCGTGCTACCGGCGCGAGGCAGGGGCCGCCGGCAAGGACACCGCGGGGCTGTACCGCATCCATCAGTTTGAGAAGGTCGAGCAGATCGTGATTTGCAAGGCGGATGAGCAGGAATCACGCGACTGGCACACGAAGATGCTGGGCTTTGTCACCGCGCTGATCGAACGCCTCGAGCTGCCCTACCGCCTGCTGCAATGCTGCACGGGAGACCTTGGCCAGAAGAACGCGGACATGATCGACATCGAGTGCTGGATGCCAGGTCGGGGCGATGTCAACAATGATGGCACGCCCTCGGGCGACTGGGGCGAGACCCACTCGGCGAGCCGGCTTTATGAGTTCCAGTGCCGCCGGCTCAACCTCCGATACCGCAAGGGCGGCCAGGCCGGCAAAGGCCCAACCACCTTCTGCCATTCGCTCAACAACACCGTCCTGGCAAGCCCGCGGTTTCTCATCCCCCTCATGGAAATGCACCAGCAAGCCGACGGCTCGATCAAATTCCCCAAAGCCCTCCGCCCGTACATGAACGGGCAAGAGCAAATCGGCGTATAAGCTAGAACCGTGAACCAAACCGGAACCTACACAACCCTGAGCGTCCTCGTGCCCGTACACAACGAGGTGCGCACGCTCCGCGAGATCATCCGGCGCGTGCAGCAATCACCCATCGATCTCAAGATCGAGATCATCTGCGTCGACGACGGCTCAACCGACGGCTCAACCGACCTGCTCACCGAACTGGCAGCCGAACACAACAACATCCGCGTCATCCACCACGAAACCGGGCAAGGCAAAGGGGCGGCCCTGCGCAGCGCGATCGAGATGATGACCGGCGACATCGCCATCGTGCAAGATGCGGACCTTGAATACGACCCGCAGGACTACCCAAAGTTGCTCGCCCCGATCAT
The DNA here is from genome assembly GCA_002732755.1 of Phycisphaera sp. GTDB lineage: Bacteria > Planctomycetota > Phycisphaerae > Phycisphaerales > UBA1924. The sequence continues at coordinate 4,312 of NVSP01000162.1, read as the reverse complement.
CAGCGGCGAAGCCGACGCGGTCTTTGGTTCACGCTTTATCACCGGCCAGCGCCGACAGGTCCACCGCTTCTGGCACGCCCAGGCCAACCGCCTGCTCACGCTCTATTGCAACATGCTCAGCGACCTGAGCCTGACGGACATGGAGACCTGCTACAAAGCCGTCCGCGCCGATGTGCTCAAAGACATCACGCTCATCAGCGACAGGTTCGAGATCGAGGTCGAGATCACGATGCGGCTGGCCCGCAAAAACCTCCGGCTCTACGAAGTCCCCATCAGCTACCACGGCAGAACGCAGGCCGAGGGAAAGAAAATCGGCTTCACCGACGGCCTCGGCGCGCTCTGGGCAATCACAAAGTTCGGCATCTTCGATCGGCGCTAGAGCATCGTTCCCGACCCCGTGCCACTGACCCGGTCTTCTGGGTCAGTGCTCTGTCGTAAGTACTACCAAAGGGATGGAGCACTGACCTGTCGGAACATGTCAGTGGCACAAATCTATCGCTTCGTTCCCGGTTCGCAATAGCACGACGAGCTTGGTTTGACATCCGCCGTTGCAAACGCCGCCGCGATTTGGTCGTTCAGCGCGAGTGCCTCAACTGATTTACCCTGCCCAAAGAGTGCCTGCTGAAGACCGGTCAGCGCCCAGCCGTTTTTGATGTGGCGGCGTAAATCCTCGCGGTACACAGCCTCAGCTTCCACAAATTCACCACTGGCGACCAAGAGTGCGCCAAGCGCGTGCCGAACCGGGAGCATCCACGCCGGCGGCTCGTCATACACAAGCTTGTCCTCATACGCGATCGCCTCGCGGAGCTTGGCAAACGCCTCGGCCTTGCGCCCCTCGCGGTAGAGCGTCTCGCCCTCGACCATCGCATGCGCGATCGGGAGCACGGTGTTCACCTGGTTGTTAAAGACATACCACTCTTCCGGAATCGCCGACGCGGCTTCCTCGAAGAGCATGATCTCGCTCCGGGCTTCGTCAGGCCGATCAAGCGCCGAGAACGCGATCGCCCGCGCGTACAGCCGGACCGCTTTACTGACGAGCCTGTAGTCTTCTTCATATTTTGGCTCTGCGAGGATCTCTTCCCATCTGCCAAAGCGAACCATCACATGGAATTTCGCGGGCATGATGCCTTCGATGAACCCCGCGTGCGCCTCGAGCGCTGCGCGTGGCATGTCGCGCTCGAGTTCGCGCGCTGAACCGATCGCGGTTTCGTAGTTGCCGCTCATCATGCCCGCGTAGGCAAGAAAGTGCATGTTGTGGCCGTAGTACATCGCGTACATCGCGGGTTCCGGGGCGTTTGCAAAATACGCCCGGTCCGCTGCGATCGCATCAATATTCGACAAGGCGGCATCGGCGTAGCGCCCCACGCGAATGTAAATATGCGATGGCATGTGTACAAGATGACCGGACCCGGGCACGAGCGTGCGCAGCCGATCCGCAGCGGGGACGGCGCGCTCTGGTGTCTTCGAGGCCTCGACCGCGTGGATGTAGAAGTGATTGGCACCCGGATGGCTCGGGTTGGCTTTCAAGATGTGCTCGAGAACCGCGACAACCTCCAATATACGCCCTCTAGGCTCACCCTCAGTTGTCCAGTAGTCCCAAGGTTGCAGATTCATGAGCGATTCGGCGAACAACGCGCCGACATCGGGGTCATCCGGGTAGGTCTCGTACACCTTCTGCATCGCATCGGCGTACGCCTGATCCAAGTGGCCGCGGTCTTCGGGTGCTGGCCATTCGTACCGCGCCGACACCGCGCGGATCAAATCCGCTTCCTTTGGTGAAGACTCTCCAATCCGTGAGAGCGCCTTGTCCGCCGCGCTCCGGGCAGCCTTGGACCTTGCCTCGTTCATAGCCGGGTCGTTGATGTTGATCCCGTTGGCGTACGCAACACCCCACCACGGCATCGCGGCGTACGGATCTTCCGCGGCAGCACTCTCAAACGACCGGATCGCCTCGTCGTGGTTGAAGCCATACAGAAACTGCATGCCCTGATTGAACAACGCTTGTGATTTTTCAGACCGCGTCGTGATCTCGCGTTCGTAGTTACCAAAGCCCTCAAACAAACCGGCGGTTTCTGGCTGCTCACCCGTCGTCGAACAACCAGCCAGCAGCATCAACGACGAAACCGAGAGAACAGTCGCCCCGCCAAATGCGCGACCGATGCGGTGTACATGACCCATTGCAGTATTCCTATTCATATTCAGAAGCCGCCCGATCTGGGCCCACACGAGATACAACGAAGCACAATGTAGGAACAGTGCGTAGTCGAGGCCCTGCAACTGCCATCTGAAACTACGATTTGTGAGAGTGGCGCGAACGTCGCCCATCAAAGCCCAAACCGCACCAACGGCACGGTCTGGGATACATTCAACTCTTGGGTCTGGCCCAAGCGGAGCACCTCAATGAGCTGCCGCATGTCCTCGCGAGGCTGGGCATCAATGACCAACGCCTCGCCCGTTTTGGGGTGCTCAAAGGCAAGCAACGCCGCGTGCAGACATTGCCTTGCGATGATCGTTTCGCCTTCGTGGACAAACGCCCGCCCGCCGTACATGGTGTCGCCGACGATGGGCCAGCCCTCATCGGAAAGATGCACACGGATCTGGTGCGTTCGACCTGTTTTCAGTTCTAGCTCAACGAGTGAAAACTCTTGGTCCCCAACGATCCGGTCGTGCAGCCGGTACCGCTCGCGCACCCGGCAGATCGTTACCGAGGGCTTGCCGAGGTCGTCGTGGCGCACCACCACCTTCTCGCGGTAGCCCTTCACCCGCGAGGGGTGCGGCCCGATCGGTTTGTCGATCACCATTGCCTCTGGCTCGACCCGCCCCTGCACAACCGCGAGGTACCGCTTGTCAACGCTGCGGTTCTCGAACTGCGCGCCGATCTTCCAGTGTGTTTCCTCATCCTTTGCAAAGACGATGCAGCCGGATGTGTCGCGGTCGAGCCGATGCACCACGCCCGGCCTTGCGAGTTCTTTGCCTACATCTGAGAGCGCCCCCTGCGAGGTGTGCTCAAAGTGCCAGGCGAGGGCGTTGATGAGCGTGCCGTCGAGTTCGGTCCGCGCGGGGTGGACGATAATGCCCGGCTCTTTGTTGAGCACGATCAGGTGCTCATCCTCAAACAGAATCTCGATCGGGATCTCTTGGGGAATCACATCGCTCGACGGCGGCGGCGGGATCGCGAGCCGAAGCGTGTCGCCTTTTTTGAGTTTGGTCGATCGTTTGGCGATCTTGCCGTTGATGCTTGCGCCGCCCGCATCGATGATCTGCTGCATCTGGTTTCGGCTAAGAAATGTGATCCGGCTGGTCAAATACTTGTCGAGCCTTGCCTCGGTCAGATCTCGCCAAAGCTCGAATTGCACGCGGGGCATCGCTTGGCCTTGGCCCCTTGCTTCTTCAATGCGGGCGCGCAACTCGTCGGGATCGATCTTCCCGCCGGGCTTGGTCAGTTCGGTTGCGTTGATGATGGGTGCGTCGGCTTCGCTGCCGAAGTCAAGATTGCGCTGCATCCTTAGCCGTCGCCCTCTGCGGGCTCCTCGGTTTCGGTCTCGTCGGTTGCATCGCCAGAATCATCGATTGCGGGATCAGTAACCGGATCGGTTGCTGGCTCATCGCCCGTTGCCGGGTCAACCGTTTCATCGGCTGGTTCTTCCGGTGTTTCGATTACCTCTGGTTCCGGGTCTTTCGGGAGTGAGAGCCGCGACACAAGATCCACCGGCACGACCATCTCATCGATCGTTTCGAGCCGTGCGTCTGCGATCTGCGACCAGAGCGAGAATCCCGCACCGTCGGCGACTGTCTTGGCGCTCTCGTAGGCGCTCCTGGCCCCGGCTGCATCGCCCCGGCTCTCGGCGACCGCTGCCAAACCAAACTGAGCCGACAACCGATGGATCGCCCAGCCGTCGCCGCCCTCATCCGAGGTCGCAACGGCCTGGTACAACGCCTTGGCCTTATCGAGCATTTCTGATTTTTCGGCGATACTCAGCAGATCCTCATCAGCGTATGTGCCCGTCTGGTTGTTGTCCTCGTCGAGCGCAAGCTCAGAGCCTGGCGCAACACCCTTGACCGCGGCTTCGAGGTACACATCCGCTTCACGCAGCGAGGTCATGGGAACAACGCCCGCGACCGTGCCGTGCTGGGCGCGGATGGCTTTGAGCGTGTTGGGCGACGGGTTTGCAACCGAGAAATCAACGGAACCGGCGATCTCGTCGAAGGCATCGTTCACCTTCGCGTTGGCGCGATTCTGCAGGTAGCCCCAGCCCGTGTACGCAAGCACGATCCCCGCGATCAGAAACAGCACCGGCGTGCTCCACTTCTG
>NVSP01000161.1 GCA_002732755.1 Phycisphaera sp. | reverse complement strand
GAAATGCTGGCGCAGATGGGCGCGGATACGGGCCAGCAGAACACCAAACCGGACCTCCCCGACAGCACCCGTGCCCCGGCGGGATGGGTGCCACTGGGCACAGCCCAGTGCCGCAGGTGCAACCCGGGTGCCACTGGGCGCAGCCCAGTGCCTCGCGTCGTCGAGCTGGCAGGCAACACCCCATCCCGCTCAGGCGTCCTCACCCTCCGCGGCGGGCGTTTCTTCTTTGCTCGCAGCCTCTTCCCGTGCAGCAGCAGCAGCAGCTGCCTCGGCCTCCTTCTGCTTGCGCTTGATGGAGGGGTCGATCAGTTCGCCTTCGTTGTCAAACTCCATCTCCTCGCGCTCTTCGCCTGCCATCTCGCGGTCGGCGATCACATGGATCTGGACATGCTCTTCGAGGTCGCTTGTCAGCTTCACATTCACCTCGAACTGGCCGAGCCGTTTGATAACTTGTGGCAAGCGGATCTCACGGGGCTTGACCGCAAAGCCAAGCGTCGAAAGGGCGCCGGAGATGTCCTGCTGGGTGACCGAGCCGTAGAGCAGACCAAGGTCGTTGCACGCGCGCTGCATGGTGATCTCGATGCCATCGAGCCGTTTGACGAGTGTTTCGCGTTCGGTGCGGAGTTTGCCCTGCTCGACCTCTGCGACCTTGCGTTTCTCAGCGAGCGAGGCGATGAGCGACTCGTCTGGAGTCGTTGCAAGCCCACGGGGCAGGAGGTAGTTGCGGGCGTAGCCGGCGCGGACCTTGACGACATCGCCAACGATGCCCAAGTTGTCCACGGTTTCGATAAGAAGAAGCTGGATGTCTTTACGCATGAGTATGTACTCGCTGTCTTCCCGTGCGCGATCGCCGGGAGTTGAGGAGCCCAAATCGGGGCCCCAGCGATGCCCCGCCGACAGTCGGCGAKGGCAGAAATCTGAGCCGGGGAGCCTAGGCCRCCCCMGCATGGAAWGYWTRRMCKKAWGGCGGTTTAGAACGGGATATCGTCGGCGCTGACAGGCTCGCCGTAGTTCTCGTGCCCGCTGCCGCCACCTTGGGCATCACTACCGCCATCGGCGTTGTTGGCTTGCCTCGGAGCGCCGCCGCCCTGATTTCCACCACCACCTTGACCACCACCGACGAACTGGAAGTTATCGATGACAACCTTGAGCTTTGAGCGGTTGGAGCCGTCGTTCTTGTCTTGCCAGGTATCGAGCCTGAGTTTGCCTTCGATGAAGACTGGACTGCCCTTTGTGAGATACTGAGCCATGACCTCGGCCTTGCGCCCAAAGACATCGCAATCGATGAAGTTCACTCGCTCCACCCACTGATCGTTGCGGTCTTTGTATTTTTCGTTGACGGCAAGCCCAAGCTTCCCGACGGATGTTCCGCCGCTGAACTGCTTGATCTCGATATCCCTCGTCAGGTTACCCATCAAAAGGACTTTGTTGTAACTGGCCATGGCTTTCTCCTTTTCACTTGCTTGGGCCTTTGCCCCTTCAGCATAGCGTTCGGGTTCAACTCGGTGTGATTATTCTTTCTCGGGGGCTGCTTCTGCTGTTGCTGGGGCTGGGGCTGGGGCCGTTTCGCCCTCTGCGGGGGCGGCTTCTGGCTTGGATTCTTCTGGCTTGGGCTCCTCTGCTGGAGGGGCCTCGACGACCGGGGCACCCAGCGAAACCGAGGTGCTCATGCCGGCTTCTTCGCGCTCAGCAGCGCGCTGGGCGCGTTCCTTGGCTTCGACGACCAGATCGCTTCGGCGGTCAAACGCCTGCATCTCTTCGAGTGTCAGGTGGTCGGCTTTGGTGACCAACACGCGGAGAACGCGCTCGGAGATGTTGCAGTCACGCTCAAACGCTTGCAGGTTCTCGGCTGGGGCCTTGAAGTAGGTGAGGATGTACACGCCACGCTTTTGCTTGTCGATCTCGTAGGAGAGGCGTCGCTCTTCCCACTTCTGCATCGCGATGACCTCGGCGCCAGCGCGCTCGAAGAGGTGGTTGATGTGCTCGATCACGCCACCAAAGTCGGCGGCTTCGCCCTGACTGATGAGGAACATGCCCTCGTACTCGTTGATTCTTTGCTTCTCTGCCATTTCTTGATTGCCTTTCTCACGGCTCGCAGGCCGCGTCGTATTCATGCTGATTTTTCTTCGCCCTCGCCCTCGGCTTGTGTTCCCCAGCCAGAGGGTGTGTTGCGAGAATTAAATGTGTTCATCGCGGCTTCGATTCCCTCCGCCGCGAAAAGCTCTGCCGCCTCGACCGACTGCACAAGCGCCGGTCCCAAGCGGTCGAGCTGTTCCTCCGTGAATCGGCCCAGGACATAGTCGTCGAGCCTCATCATGGGTGGCTTCTCGTCGACCCCGATGCGGAGCCTTGCGAAGCCTTCGGTGCCGAGTTTGCGCGCAAGGTCGGTGAGCCCGTTGTGCCCGCCCGCGCCGCCGCCGGCTTTGAGCCGGATCATGCCGCAGGGGAGCGAGACATCGTCGACCAGCACAAGCACATCCGTTGCCGGGTTAAGCTTGTAGAACCGGATCGCTTCTGCCGCGGCCTGTCCCGATCTGTTCATGAATGTCATAGGTTTCATCAACAAACACTTCACGCCGCCGACCTGTGCATCGAGCACCATCGAATGGAACTTGCTGCGTGCGACCTTGCTCGTGGCATGGCGCTGGGCAAGCAGATCGATAGCCAAGAACCCGGCGTTGTGCCGAGTCTTGACATATTCCGATCCGGGGTTGCCAAGGCCAACCAAAAGCTTCATCGCATACACCAATCCGTCGAGGCTTACTCGCCCTCGTCGTCCTTCTTCTCGGAGATGACCGCGGGTTGTGCATCGGCACCGACCTGGGCTCCTTCCCCCGTTGCTTCTTCGTCGCCGCCCGCGGAGTGGGCGATCTGCGCGAGGATGTCGTGCTTGTCACTGAGGAGCGTGACACCAGCGGGCATGTCGATGTCGCCGGCGTGGATGATGCCTTCGACTTCGAGGTCCGTGATGTTGACAACGATTTCGCCGGGCAGATCGCGGAGTTTGCACTCGATGCTCAGTTCGGTGATGGGGTGCAGGAGGAGCGTGTTGGCTTCCTTGAGGCCGACCGCATCGCCCTTGATCGCAATGCGAACATTGGCGTGTGTAGTCTCGTCGAGGTTTACACGCGAGAGGTCGGCGTGGATGATGCCGTCGCCAAGGTAGTCGAACTGGACATCGCGGAGCAGGACGGTTTCCTGCTCGCCGTTGACATCAATGGTAAAGACGCGTTTGCCGTCGTGGATGTAGCGGAGCGTTTCCTTGGTGTCGACGCTGATGGAGACGGTGTCTTTGCCGTGGCCGTAGACCACAACCGGGAGACGCCCGGCTTCGCGCAGGCGCTTTGAGTACCTCGTGCCGAGGCGTTCTCTGACTTCGCCCTTGAGGACTGGTGCTTTCTCGTTCATCTTTGATTCCTTCACAGTCACCCGGCGATCGTCTTGCCGCCGGTGTTTTTTCCGAACAATTTGTTATCTCTTAAAGCCCACGGTTCCCTTGAACAGCGCGCTGACCGATTCTTTGTGGTGCACACAGTTGATGGCGTCGCCAAGAAGCGTGCTGATATCGAGCGTGACGAGCTTGCTACCCAGCGCCTCTGAGGCGCGCTCGGGCGGGATTGAGTTTGTCACAACGACTTTGCTGATCGGGCTGGCCAGAATGCGCTCGCACGCCTTGCCGACAAACAAGCCGTGCGAGGCGGCGGCGATGACATCCTTGGCGCCGTGGTCCATGACAACCTCAGCCGCAGCGCAGATCGTGCCCGCCGTCGAGATCATGTCGTCAACCATCAACACCGTTTTGCCCTTGACATTGCCGATGATGTGCCCCGTATCGACCTTATCGCCCGAGATGCGCCGCTTGTTGATGATCGCAAGATCGCCCCCGAGCATGTTGGCAAAGCCCTCAGCGACCTTCACATTGCCCACATCCGGGCTGACCATGCAGAGATCGCCCAACTCGTCACGCCGTTCTTTGAAATAGCGACTAAAGACGGGCGTCGCCGAGAGGTGGTCAACGGGGATGTCAAAGAAGCCCTGGATCTGCGCCGCGTGGAGATCAAGCGCGATGATCCGGTCCGCCTTGCCCGCGGTAATCAGGTTCGCCACGAGTTTGGCGGTGATCGGCACGCGCCCCTCGCTTTTGCGGTCCTGCCTTGCGTACCCGAAGTACGGCAGCACAACCGTCACCGTCTCGGCAGAAGCCCGGCGGAGACAATCTAGAAAGATCAACAGCTCCACCAGATTGTCGTTCACCGGCATGCAGGTCGAGATCACGATAAAGCAGTCTCGCCCCCGCACATCTTCTTCGACCTTGAGCATCATCTCGCCGTCGGGGAACACATGCGTGCGAGATTCACCGATCGGGATCCCAAGATGATTACACATTGATTCAGTGAGGGCGCGGTTGTTGCGCCCCGCAAAGATCTTCAGCTTGTCTGCATCTGGGTGTGACATCTGCATTGACTCCTCAAACCCTACCCGCAGAGCCGGCCCGGCTCCGAAAGATCGAATCGACCGCTGCCAACTGCTCAAGCGTGTTGATACTCAGGACATCTTCCGGCGGGACCGCGTCGATCACCTCGACCGTCTTGCCGCCTTGTAGCAGCAATTCGGGGACATCGGTGATGTACTCCTCGCCGCTGGTTTCGTTTGGTGTAATCTGGGCGAGACCGGTGCGGAGATCGCCGAGGCGGAAGCAGCAGTAGCTCGGATTGATCTCGCGGATCTTGCGTTCTTCATCGGTTGCGTTGATCTGCTCGACGATTTTGCAGAACCTGCCGTCCTCGCCGCGAATGATCCTGCCGTAGCCCGCTGGGTCATCGACGACCGATGTCGCCAGCGTCGCGGCGGCGTTGGTCTTTGTATGCAGATCAAGAATGGTGCCCAGCGTATCGGCACGCAAGAGAGGCCCGTCGCCGCAGAGCACAAAGATCGGCGTGTCCTCGTGCGCATCTTCGAGGTTTGGCAGTGCGCATTTGACGGCGTGCCCGGTGCCGWKYTGNNCTGWTYKKRCNNYGCGTAGMCGAYYTTGYCSYCGTAGCTGGCGAGGGCATCGCGGACTTTTTGTTGTTCGTATCCGACGACGACGACGACGCGGTCGCAACCGGCATCTAGGCAGACATCGACGACGGCGCAGACCATTGGTCGGCCACCGACATGGTGACAGACTTTGGGGAGATCCGACTCCATGCGGGTGCCTTTTCCTGCGGCGAGGATGATGGCTTCAAGGCGGTTTGTGTTTTGGGTTGCCATGTGTAGTTGGCAGGACTGAACTGGTTGTGCGCTGAGTCGAATGAAAGACGAAGAAGAAAAGTTACCCCACCAAGATTTGAACTTGGACTATCTGTACCAAAAACAGGAGTGCTACCATTACACCATGGGGCAGTGTATTTAATCTATTTTTTCTATCGGTACTTTCTATCTATCGTTTCATTCTATCGGCACAATGAGCAGTGCTGCTCGACCTCCGCTGTCGTTATGACCGGATGATCTTTGGGATCATACGATCGGTGTCACAAACCATCGCGGCTTGGACACCGTCATGACAAGCATGACAGACATCGGCCGCAGCACGAATCGTCGATGCCGGGCTCAAACATGAGTGTCAGCAAGGACTTGGAACTCGGACTCCCCCCGGCTGCTGTGGTCGATTGGCTTGAGCCGGATCGATCACAAAGGGGAGAACCCATGTCCGTGCCTCGGCTCTGGTTTGGTGAGATTCACCGGTTCAGAGCGTCCGTCACGGTCGGTTCCGCATATAGGGATCAAGTATAGCCCTGTCAGGAGGATGGGTCATCTTGGTTGGGGGTGTCGGATTCATGGTCATCAGATTCGGGGTCGTCCGATTCGGGGTCATCCATTTGGAGGGCGGCCTGGCCGATGAGTTCGTAGCAGGTCTGCATGAGCCCGACGAGGGGGAAGGAGCCGAGGAAGGGGCTTGGGCCGAGTCTTCGGAGGAGGACGCAGTTGACCTTTGGGGGGGTGAGGGGGGTATCGAGGTCTTCGAGTTCTGGGCCGACGGTCCAGAAGGTGTCTATTTGATCTTCAAGGGGGGGGCTTGAGAGGTCTGAGACGCCTTGGATGTGTGGAACCAGGACGGGTGCGGGGCCTGGGCCTTGGACGCCGAGTGCTCTTTTTTGTCTGAGGCCGTCGATGAGTTCATCGCCGGGCATGCCGTGGAGTCCGAAGACTTCCATGGGTTCGTTTCCGAGTCGTTCGGCTAGGAGAGCGGTGAGGCATACGGCATGCTTGCACCAGGGCTCGTCTTCTTTCCAGTCTGGGCATGAGCAGGTGGGGCTCAGGTCTGATGGTTCGGTTGGGAAGAGGCGGAGGTCCAGGGGAGCGAAGACATCTTCGATGTTTGAAGGGAGTTCGCCGGCGAGGAGTTTGGCGGCGTAGCGCATCTGATCGGCCATTGCGTGGATGATTTGTTCTTGGTCGTGGGCTGAGAACTGGGAGAGTGCGAGTTCGGTTTTGTAGGGTTTGTCTGAGCGGCCTTGGATGATACCTTCACACAAGGTGCCTTCGATGGTGAGGCGTTTGGTCTGACCGTCGCGGGCGTATTCGAGTCCTTCGCGGTTGATTTGACCATCAGCACCGTCTTCTGCGACTCTCAGGAGTCGTTGGGTGATCCATGATCCG